>NZ_CVTU01000098.1:29050-42549 GCF_900004965.1 Pseudomonas sp. 44 R 15 | reverse complement strand
AGTGAGCCGCTGTAAAAGCGGAACCATTAGCAGCCGTTACCGCAGAAACGGATATGTACTCGGTCTGATCCAACATCCTGGTCGGCCCCGAGGCTGCCATCGGGGGCAAGCCCCCTCCCACATTTGGAATGCGTTCTCCTGTGGGAGGGGGCTTGCCCCCGATAGCATTAGCCCAGGCAATAAATCACTTAAACCCGACGCCACACACTGGCCAACCAAGGCTGCTGCTCCCTCGGCAAACCCGCAGGTCGGTAATAATGCTCCAGCTCTTCAAACCCGGCCTCAGTCAGCAACCCTCGCCATGCCTCCAGATCGTGATAAGACCCATACCGCGGCCCGTTCCAACCTTCCCGGTTGTCACCCCGAGGATTGGAGCTGAACAGCACCCCACCGGGTTTCAACGCGCCGTGCAGTTGCTGGAGCACCCGTGGCAATTCCTGCTTGGGTATGTGAAACAGCACCGCATTGGCGAAGATCCCGTCAAAGCGCTCGGCAGGCAGGTCCAGTCTCAGGAAGTCCTGCTGCAACACCTCACAACCACTGTCTTCGCGCGCCATCTGCGCAAAGCGCTCGGAACCGTCGAGCCCCACGGCGATATGCCCCATGCGTGTAAACGTCTGCAAATCGCGCCCCGGCCCGCAGCCGAAATCCAGCACGGTAAACGGCGCCGTGCCCTGGAGATGCCGCAGCAGCGCATCGATGTTCTGGCTGACATCATGATCGCGGGTGCCTTCACGGAAGTCCTCGGCCACGTGGTTGTAATGGCCGAGGGTGGTGGCGGTGATCTGGTTGAGGTCTTCGGGCTTGAGGGTCATGACAGGCAATACCGGACGCTTGGATTCCCTGACTATACCTCACCGCTTGTTCAGTACCCGCGCCAATCGATCCCCGCCCAGTTGAATCACCGCCACCAGCACCACCAACAGCACAATCACCGTCAGCATGATCTGCGTGTCAAAACGCTGGTAGCCATAGCGGTACGCAATGTCGCCCAAGCCACCGGCGCCAATCGCACCGGCCATGGCCGATGAGTTGATCATGGTCACCAGGGTGATGGTGAACCCGCCGACGATGCCCGGCAGCGCTTCCGGCAACAGCACGTGCCAGATGATGTGCCAGCGCCGGCACCCCATGGCCTGCGCCGCTTCGATCAGGCCATGGTCGACTTCGCGCAGGCTGACTTCGGCGATGCGCGCAAAGAACGGCGTGGCGGCGATCGTCAGCGGAACCACCGCCGCCCACACGCCATAGGTGGTGCCCACGATCAAGCGGGTAAACGGGATCAGCGCCACCATCAGGATCAGGAAGGGAATGGAGCGGAACAGGTTGACGAAGGCGCCCAGCACCCGATTCAGCGTCGGTGCCTGGTAGATGCCGCCCTTGTCGCTGGTGACCAGAAACACGGCCAGCGGAATCCCCACCAGCAGGGCGATCAACGACGACACACCCACCATCAACAGGGTGTCGATGGCGCCCTGCACTAAACGATCAAACCACATGGCCCAGCACCTCCACCCGTTGCGCCCAGTTCGCGGCGCGGTTGCGCAGTTCTTCGGCGCTGTGCGGCGATCCATTCACCGCCAGCAGTAATTGCCCCAGGGCATGCCCCTGGATGCGTTCCACCCCGCCTTGCAGCAACCGCACGCGGCCGCCGAGGGCCTTGAACAGTGCGGCAAGGTCCGGCTCATCGGCGTCGCTGCCGGTGAACTGCAAGCGCAGCACCACGGCGGCGTCGGCGGACGTGGGAGTGGGGTGCAGACGGTTTTGCAGTTCGGCCGGCAAGCCGTGTTGCAAGGGGGCGAGCAGGGTTTGGCTGACGTCGTGCTGCGGATTGCCGAACACTTGCCACACCGGGCCCTGCTCGACGATGCGCCCGTGTTCCAGCACCACCACGCGGTCGCAGATGTCGCGGATTACCGCCATCTCATGGGTGATCAACACGATGGTCAGGCCCAGGCGCTGGTTGATCTCGCGCAGCAGGCCGAGGATCGATTGGGTGGTCTCCGGGTCCAGCGCCGAGGTGGCCTCGTCGCAGAGCAGGATCTCGGGGTCGTGCACCAGCGAACGGGCGATGCCCACGCGCTGTTTCTGCCCCCCGGAAAGCTGCGCCGGATACGCCTTGTGCTTGTCCTGCAAACCCACCAGTTCCAGCAGCTCACGCACCTTTTGTTCACGCTGCGGCTTGGGCACCCCGGCGACTCTGAGCGGCAATTCGACGTTCTGCCACACGGTCTTGGCCGACATCAGGTTGAAGTGCTGGAAGATCATGCCGATGCGCCGGCGCAACGCGACGAGGTGGTCTTCATCGAAGCCGCCGATATCCACCTGATCGATCAGCACGCGCCCGCTGCTGGGTTGTTCCAGGCGATTGATGGTGCGAATCAGCGACGACTTGCCGGCGCCGCTGCGGCCAATGATGCCGAACACTTCGCCACGCTGGATCGCCAGGTCGATGCCGTGCAAAGCATGCACCGTGCCGTCATAGGTTTTACCCAGGTTGATGAAGCGCACGTGGGCACGGTTCAGATCCGCATGCAGTTCGGTCTGCCGGGTGTCCCTGGGCGGTGTGCCCAGGTCGCGCAGTCGGGCATTGGCGGCGGTCATTTTTTAGCTTCCCAGCCGACTTGGTAAAGCTTGCCGAGGGATTTATCCAGGGCGGCGCGTACCACCGGCGAGTGCTGGTAGATGTCGACGAACTTGATCACCCGTGGGTCGGTCTTGCTCTTGGGCTGGATCACGAACTGGATCACGTATTCCGGGTGGTCCAGACCGTCGAACAGCAACGCCGATTCCGCATCGAAGGTCTTGGACAGGCGGATGTACGCGGGGTAGCCCTGCACCAGGTCGGCGTCGTCATAGGCGCGCACCAACTGCACGGCTTCCACTTGCAGAATCTTGATTTTCTTCGGATTGCTGACGATGTCTTCTTCGGTGGCCTTGTAGCCCACGCCCGGCTTGAGGCTGATCAGCCCGGCCTTGGCCAGCAGCTGCAGGCCGCGCCCGCTGTTGATCGGGTCGTTGGCAATGGCCACGCTGGCGCCTTCGGGCAGGTCGTTGAAGCTTTTGTACTTTTTCGAATACAGCCCGACGTTGTTGATGATGCCCGGCGCATAAGGCACCAGGTCAAACCCGGCGGCAGCCTTGGCGTTTTCCAGGAAGGGAATGTGCTGGAAGTAGTTCACGTCGATATCGCCGGCAGCGAGGCTGACGTTGGGGGCGATCCAGTCGGTGAATTCCACCAGTTCCACTTTCAGGCCTTGTTTGCCGGCTTCTTCCACGGCGGCTTCCAGGGGAATGGCGAAGGCGGCGGTGGTGCCGACTTTCAGCGGCGCATCGACGGCGAATACGGCCGTGCTGAACAGTCCGAAGGCCAGGGAGAGCACTATTTTTTTCATATGAGTTTCCAATTGTAGGAGCGAGCTTGCTCGCGAAAAACTTGAGGACGCATCGGTAAACCAGATGCACCGCGTTATCGTTAACGGTCTTCGCGAGCAAGCTCGCTCCTACAGGGGTTAGTGTCGGTAGGTAGAGCCGGTGTGTTGTTCGGGTAAGCGAGCAGTGCCGTGGAAGACTTTTTCGCGCAGCGTGCCCTGCTCATATTCGGTTTTGTACGACCCGCGCTTTTGCAGCTCCGGCACTACAAGATCGATGAAATCCACATAGCTTTCCGGCGTCACGATGCGCGTCAGGTTGAAGCCATCCAGGCCCGTTTCGCTGATCCACGATTCCAGCTCATCGGCGACCTGCTCAGGCGACCCAACCAGCGTGATATAGCGCCCGCCCAATGCGTGCTGCTCGAGCAATTTGCGCCGGGTCCAGTCGTTGTTCTGCAGGTTTTTGGTGGCCGATTGGATCGCATTGCTCTTCACGTACTGGATCGGCTCGTCCAGCTCGTACTCGGAAAAATCGATCGCCGTGGACGCCGCAAAGTGCGCCACGCCGGCCTCGGCGCTGGCATAGCTGAGGTACTCGGCGTGCTTGGCCCAGGCCAGTTCTTCGGTCGCGCCGACGATCACGTTGAGGCCCATGAACACTTTGATGTCATCCGGATTACGCCCGGCCGCCACCGCGCTGGCACGCACCTTGTCCACCTGGATTCTGGTCGAGGCCTTGTTCTGCCCGCTGATGAACACGCACTCGGCATGACGCCCGGCGAACTGCAGGCCGCGCTCCGAACTGCCGGCCTGGAACAGCACCGGCGTGCGCTGCGGCGAGGGCTCGCACAGGTGATAACCCTCCACTTGGTAGAACTCGCCGTGATGCTCGACCTTGTGCACCTTGCCCGGTTGCGCATACACCCGCGCCTGGGGATCGTTGACCACCGCGTCATCTTCCCAGCTGCCTTCCCAGAGTTTGTACAGCACCTGCAGGTATTCATCGGCCTGGTCGTAGCGGCGGTCATGCTCGACTTGTTCGTTCAGGCCCATGGCCTTGGCGGCGCTGTCGAGGTAGCCGGTGACGATGTTCCAGCCCACGCGGCCACGGCTCAGGTGGTCGAGGGTGGACATGCGCCGGGCGAACAGATAGGGCGGCTCGTAGGTCAGGTTGGCGGTGAGGCCGAAGCCAAGGTTGCGGGTGACCGCCGCCATGGCCGAGACCAGCAGGAGCGGGTCGTTGACCGGCAACTGGATCGATTCTTTGAGCGGCACGTCGATGGACTGCTGGTACACGTCATACACGCCGACGATATCGGCGATGAACAAGCCGTCGAACAGCCCGCGCTCGAGGGTTTGCGCCAGGTCGGTCCAGTATTCGAGGGTCTTGTACTGGGTGGACGTGTCCCGTGGATGGGTCCACAAGCCGTGGTTGATATGCCCGATGCAGTTCATGTTGAAGGCATTGAGCAGGATTTTTTTCTTGCTCATCAGATCGTCCCCCGCAGCGGCGGGTTTTCGGCGTTGAGGTAGTAATTGCCCACGGCGTGATATTTCCAGCGCACCGGGTCGTGCAGGGTGTGAACCCGCGCGTTGCGCCAGTGGCGGTCCAGGCCGTGCTCGGCCAGGGTCGCCTGGCTGCCGGCCAGTTCGAACAGCGTGCTGCCGGCGGCGAGGGATATTTCGGTGCTCAAGGCGCGCACTTCGGCGACGGCGATGGAGGCGGCCGCGACGGTCTGGGCCGTGCTGTCGGCCTGGGCGCGATCGAGGAATTCGCCCGAGCGCTCGAGCAACGCTTCGGCGGCGTGCAGGCGAATGCTCAGGTGGCCGAAGCTTTTCAGCGTCAACGGGTCATCGGTGGCCTTGTCGCTGCCTGAGTCGATCCAGGGACGGGTCTTGGTGCGCACAAAATGCAGCGCATCTTCGAAGGCGGCGCGGGCGATGCCGGTGTCGATGGCGGCGTGCAGAATCTGCGCCAGGGGGCCGACGGTGGTCGGGCGTTCGAAGGCGCTCTGGAACGGCACCACGTCCCGGGCATCCACCCACACTTTGTCGAACACCACCGAACCGCTGCCGGTGGTGCGCTGGCCGAAGCCGCTCCAGTCGTCGATCACCGTCAGGCCGGCGCTGTCGCGAGGCACGAAGGCCAGTTGCTGGACACCGTTTTCGTCCACCACCGAGGTGGGGATGCGTTGCGCGTAGATCGCGCCGGTGGCGTAGAACTTGCGCCCGCTGATGCGAAAACCCTCGCCGTCGCGGCTGAGGCGGGTCACGCGATCATGGGCGGTCTTGGTGCCCAGTTCCGCCAGGGCGTTGCCAAAGCGCTGGCCGGCCAGCACGTCGGCGTACAGGCGCTGCTGCTGTTCGGGGCTGCCGTTGACCCGCAGCACTTCAAGGGCATAGAAATGGTTTTGCGGGATCTGGCCCAGGGAGGCGTCGGCCTGGGCAATCAGCGCAATGACCTTGGCCAGGGTGACGTTGGACACACCGGCACCGCCATAGGCCTTGGGCACGCTGATGCCCCACAGGCCGGAGCGGGAAAACACGTCCAGCTCGGGCAACGGCAGACGACGTTCGCGGTCGCGCTGGGCGCTGTCGCGGCGCAGGTCTTCGGCCAGGTCGCTGGCGACAATAAGGGCTTGTTCATCGCTGGTAATGACCGCGACGTGATGGGAAAGCGTCATGTGTTCTCCAGAAGCTCGTGGAAAAAGTGTTCTGGGCGGTCAGATCCAGGAATGTCGAGCCGGCAACGTGCCGTTCAAGCGGTAGGCACCGATGGCGTGATACTTCCAGCGCACCGGGTCATGCAGCGTGTGGACCCGCGCATTGCGCCAGTGCCGGTCAAGGTTGAATTCGGCGAGGGTGGCGCGGCTGCCGGCCAACTCGAAGAGCTTTTCGCTGACCAGCAATGACACTTCGGTAGTGAGCACCTTGGCCTCGGCGACTGCGATAGACGCGCGGGCGGCGGACTGCGCGGTGATCGGTGCGGCGCTGACCTGATCCAGTACCTGGCCGGCCTTGCGCAGCAGTGCCTGCGCGGCATGCAGCTCGATCTTCAATTTGCCGATATCGGCGATGACATACAGGTCGTCGCTGGCCCGTTCGACCTTGGCGTCGATCCAGGGACGTGAACGTTCACGCACAAAAGCGATGGTGTCCTCGAGGGCGCCCTGGGCGATGCCGGCGTCGATGGCGGCCTGGATCAGTTGGGAGACGGCGCCCTGGATATTCGGGCTTTCGCCCAGGCGCCAGTTGTCCACCACCCACTCTGCGTCCACCGGTACCCGGTCAAGCAGTACGGTGCCGCTGGCGGTGGTGCGTTGGCCAAATCCCGACCAGTCATCGACGATGCGCAGCCCCTCGCTGCCACGGCGCACAAACGCCATGACTTGCTTGCCGTCATCGTTGAGGGCCTTGATGGCCACCCAATGGGCGAACAGTGCGCCGGTGGAGTAGAACTTCTGGCCGCTGACCACATACCCGTCGCCCTCGGCGGTGATGCGCGCCTTGAGCTCCAGGGTATTTTTCGTGCCGCGTTCCGGGCCGCCATTGCCGATGCGCCAACCCTCGAGCACGCTCTGGAACAGGTGCTTTTTCTGGCGCTCGCTGGCGGTGCTTTGCAGCAGGTGCAGGATGCCGAAATGGTTCTGCGGGATTTGCCCGAGAGCCGGGTCGGCCGCGCTGATGATGGCGAAGACCTCGGCCAGGGTCACGAACGAAACCTGCGGACCGCCGTATTCGCGGGGAATGGAAATGCTGCCCAACCCGCTGCGGGTGAACTGTTCGATCTGCGCCCATGGCAATTGGCGTTGCTGGTCGCGCCTGGCGGCTTGCAGGCGCGCGGCGTCAGCCAGCTCATGGGCGGCGCTCAGCGCCTGGGCGTCGTTGCGCAGCACGGTGGCCGGCAACAACAGCGGCGCTGCGTCCAGATCACTCTGGGGGGGTGTTAGAGCCAAGTTAGACATCAGCGCCGCTCCTTGGCTGCACGTAATGCCCTGGCGTTATGCACCGGGGTAATTCTGACCATACCGACCTCGCATTCAATGAAATGAAAACAGAAAATTCAGGAATGTCCGGTGGTCCGGTGCATATACCCTAAGCGTGTTTATTTTTTAAATAAACTAACTTTTAGGAATATGCATAGAAGGGTCGTCACCCCGGTTCGCAGGGGGAGCCGAAAGGACGAGGTCGATACGTGGCCTCGGCCCTGTCCGAGCTCGTGGGAACCCAGGCGGCGATGCGCAAGGTACGGGCCGGCGCCCAGCGCGAATTGTTGCCGACGCGATCCAGGATGCAGTACGTCACCTCCAGGCGGCAGTCGTCACCGCCTTCGATAATGACCGTCGAAGGCACCCACACCTGAACGGGCATGCCGACGCTCCCGGCCTGGATTTTCGGCAGATCCATGCGTACGTCACCCCAGCGCAGGGTGATGGCGTCGCCGCTGGCCATGTTCGCGTAAGGCTCGATGGACAGCGGAATACCGCGTTGCACCTGGCGACTGTTGACGCCGTGGCGGCGGATGGTCTCGGGCAGGCTGACGGGGGCCAGGTTCTGGTTTTCGTCGCTGTACAGGTTCGACGGCTGCCCGCCCGGGTAGTTGGTCTTGACCCGTACCTGGGTAGTGGCCGAGCGCGCCGGGCCGTGCCCGATCTGCATGATTTGGTAGTGAACCCGGGCCGGGCCATCCTGTACAAAGCTTTCCGGCACCCGCAGGTGGGTCGGTGTGCCGATTTTGCCGGCCGTCACCCGGCGTGAAGCGGCAAAGCAGTTGTTCCAGAACAGCTCGATCAGGTCGCCTTCCTCCATGCCGGGGTAAGGGGCGATGTCGACCTGCAGTTGCGCGGCCGCGTGGGCACTGATGCCGTTTCGAACGGCCTGGGGCAGGGTGGGTGCGGTCAGCATGGCCGGGATAGTAGTGTGCGTCATAAGTGATCTCCTTGATGCAGCCAGCAGCAATCGTTCCGGGCCTTGGGCGCGGGTGCGCAAAGGGGCCGAAAGAACGATTCAGTGAGTAGCCGGGATAGGATCCAATCCTCTGGACGCTAGATAAGAGGGTTGCTGGAGGAGGGTCAATGGAGGCAAAAGGCTAAACGGCGGGTTTGGCGATATTCAGAAGGGTCTGACGGAGCGAGGGATTTAAAGGCGCTTATGACGGGGGTTTTTACGCGATGAGAGGGTAACCCACTGTAGGAGCGAGCTTGCTCGCGAAGAACGTTAACGATAACGCGGTGAATCAGATTGACCGAGTTGCCTGGGCGTTTTTCGCGAGCAAGCTCGCTCCTACAGAGGGGGCGTCAGTGGGCGAGAAATTTGCTCAGGAACTGCCGGGTGCGCTCTTCTTTGGGGTTGGCGAACAGCGCCTTGGCTTCACCCTGTTCGACGATCACGCCCTTGTCGAAAAAGATCACGCGGTTGGCGACATCCCGGGCAAAGCTCATCTCGTGGGTGACGATTACCATGGTGCGGTTTTCTTCGGCCAGGCTGCGGATGGTCGCCAGCACTTCACCGACCAGTTCCGGGTCGAGGGCCGAGGTGGGTTCGTCGAACAGAATCACCTCAGGCTCCATGGCCAGGGCCCGAGCGATCGCCACACGCTGTTGCTGACCCCCGGACAGTCGCCGTGGATAAGCCGCTTCCTTGCCCGCCAGGCCAACCTTGGCCAACAGCCTGCGACCCAGTTCGGTCGCCGCGTCGCGGGGCATTTTCTTGACCACGATCGGGCCTTCGATGACGTTTTCGAGTGCGGTGCGGTGGGGGAACAGGTTGAAGTTCTGGAATACAAAACCCACATGCTGGCGCAGACGTCGCACCAGGCCCTGTTGCTGGTTGAGCGGCTTGTTGCTGTCGATCTCGATATCACCCACCTTGATACGGCCGCTGGTGGGTTCTTCGAGAAAATTCAGGCAACGCAGGAAGGTGGTCTTGCCGGAGCCGCTGGGGCCGATGATGGCTACGACTTCGCCGGCCTTGACCTCAAGGTCGATGCCGTTGAGCACCACCTGACCGTTGAATTGTTTGGTCAGTTTTTCAACCACGATCATGCTTCAAGACTCCAGGTCATGCCGGTTGACCCGGTCTTCCAGACGATTTTGCAGATGCGCCAGGATGCTCGCCAGGATCCAGTAGATCAGGGCTGCGGACAGATACATGGTGAAAATTTCGAAGGTGCGCGCCGAGACCAGTTGGGCCTGCCGGAACAGCTCGGGCACCTGGATGGTGGCGGCCAGCGCCGTGTCCTTGACCAGTGAAATAAAACTGTTGCCCAGCGGCGGCAGTGCGGTGCGCATCGCCTGCGGCAGGATGGCCCGGCGCAATGTTTGCGCACGGGTCATGCCGATACTCGCGGCGGCTTCCCACTGGCCACGCTCGATGGACGCGATGGCGGCCCGCAGGATTTCACAGGCGTAGGCGGCCATGTTCAGCGAAAAGCCGATCATGGCGGCCGGAATCGGGTCCAGCTCGATGCCCACTTGCGGCAAGCCGTAGTAGATCAGGAACAATTGCACCAGCAGGGGCGTGCCGCGAAAGAACGACACGTAGACCCGCGCCGTCCAACTCAGCAGCTTGAAGCGCGACAGGCGCATCAAGGCCAAGCCGAAGCCCAGCAGCAGACCGAAGAACATCCCGCCCAGGCTGAGGATTACCGTGTAATACGCGCCCTTGAGCAGAAAGGGCGCGGAGTCCAGCGCGAGTTGCAAACCTGCTTCCATTATTGAGTGACGTCAGCGTTGAAGTATTTCTCGGACAGCGTCTTCAAAGTGCCGTCGGCGCGCAGCTTGTCGAGCGCCTTGTTCACCGCGTCCAGCAATTCAGGCTCGCCCTTGCGCAGGGCAATACCCGATTCCTGGCGAGAGAAGGCGTCGCCTGCCGCGGCGGTATCCGGGGCTTTCTTGGCGTATTCCAGAGCGGCCAGGCGGTCGATCAGGATGGCGTCGATGCGGCCGATGCGCAGGTCCTGGAACTTGGTCGGGTCGTCGTTGTAGGTCTTGATGATGGCTTTAGGCTGGTTGTCCTTGAGCCATTGTTCGTAGTTGGTGCCCAGGCCTACGCCGACTTTCTTGCCGGCCAGGTCGTTGGCGGTCTTGATCGCGTCGACGTTTTTCTTCAGCACCAGCGCCTGAATCCCGGACACGGTGTAAGGCTTGGAGAAATCGTACTTTTTCTTGCGCTCTTCGGAGATGGTCACCTGGTTGACCACCGCGTCCAGGCGCTTGGATTCCAGGGCGGCGAGGATGCCGTCCCATGGGGTGGCCTGCAGCTTGACCTTGACGCCCAATTCTTTGGCCAGCGCCTCGGACAGCTCCACCTCGAAGCCGCTGAGCTTGCCGCTTTCATCGACGAAGCTGAACGGTGGGTAGGTGCCTTCCAGGCCGATCTTGATCTCGCCGGCTTTCTTGATGGCGCCCAGTTGCTCGCCGGCAACCGCCTGGCCGAGCATGCCTGCGCCAAGCGCCAGGCCCAATGTGCCGAGCAGCAATGTGCGACGCAATACAGAAATAGTCATGAAGAGCCCCTATGGTTTTTTATGGTGAGCGAAGCCGGTGACGCAGTAGCCGTATCCTGCCTTAAAGCGCGGTGCGCGTCTTCGCCTTCGGCGCGATGATAAAGCGGGTTTTTAAGACTTGAAAATAATAAAAAAACAACTTCATATTCATATTTCGAATATGAAAGAGGTCAAGTGTGGGAGGGGGCTTGCCCCCGATGGCAGTGGTTCAGCTACAGATTAGCTGACTGACCCACCGCTATCGGGGGCAAGCCCCCTCCCACATTCAGTCCGCGTTTATTCAGCTGAATACTGAGTCATAGGCAAACAGCGCCGGGGCCCCGCCCGTATGCAGGAAAATAATCGGCCCGTCCCCGAACCGCTGACGCCCGATGCCGTCCAGCAAGCCTGCCATGGCCTTGCCGGTATAGACCGGGTCGAGCAACAGACCTTCCTGGCTGGCCAAAAGTTTGATTGCCGACAACGTGCCCGCGTTCGGTTCGCCATAACGCGGGCCGAAGTATTCGTCCCACAGGATCACCTTGAATGCCTCGGGCACCTCCACGCCAAGCAGCTCGGCGGTGCGCTCGGCCAGGCCCTGTACTTTCGGGCGCTGGGCTTCGTCGGTGCGCGACACGGTGACGCCAATCACCGGCAGGTTCGGCAGCGCTTCGCTCAGCGCCAGCGCCAGGCCGCTATGGGTACCGGCGCTGCCCGAGGCCAATACCACCGCTGCAAAGTCGAGGCCGCTGTCTTCGATCTGCGCCGCCAGCTCCAGGCCTGCACGCACATAACCCAGCGCGCCGAGGGCATTCGAGCCGCCGATAGGTACCAGGTAGGGCTTCTTGCCGTTGCTGCGCAGGCGGTCGGCGAGGGCGTTGAGCTGGTCGTCGACATTATCGAGGTTCTCGACCAGCTCAACCTTGGCGTCGAACAGCTCGAGCAACAGACGGT
The DNA here is from genome assembly GCF_900004965.1 of Pseudomonas sp. 44 R 15. Taxonomy (NCBI): domain Bacteria; kingdom Pseudomonadati; phylum Pseudomonadota; class Gammaproteobacteria; order Pseudomonadales; family Pseudomonadaceae; genus Pseudomonas; species Pseudomonas sp. 44 R 15. The sequence continues at coordinate 30,735 of NZ_CVTU01000098.1, read as the reverse complement.
TACCGTTACCCAGGTAGTTGGGGTCGTCGGTGCCGGTAGGATTTTCCAGCAGGGCGACGCAGCCCAGGCCGAGCCTGGCGGCCAGCGCGGCGGTCTGGCGCACATGGTTGGACTGGATAGCGCCGGCGGTGACCAGCGTGTCGGCGCCCTGGGCGAGGGCATCGGCGGCCAGGTATTCAAGTTTGCGCAATTTGTTGCCACCCATGGCCAGCGGGGTGGTGTCATCGCGCTTGACGTAGATGTCCCTGCCCAACCAGGTCGACAGCCGCTCGAGTTTTTCCAGGGCGGTGGCGCCGCCCAACAGGTCCAGGCGGTTAAAGCGGTCAAGCTGTTGTTTGATCATGGCTACGCACGGTGGCTGAGTAATTGGACGACTATAGGCAGGCACTTTTCATCGGGCAACGGCCAATCGCTTATGTCGGATGGTTCTTGGCCTCATACCATTGGTTCTTAAGGGTTGCCTGGGTGCATACCGTAAAGTGATGGCCATTTCGTCAGGAGTGAATACCGTGAGTGAGCGTTCCAGCCATTGGCAATTGCAGACCATCGTCAGCCAGCTGCGCAGCGCCCGGGACCAGTGGCGAACGCGCAACGGTCGCTTGAGCGGCGAACACGGTGGTCGCGAATTACCGTCGCGCGAGGCCGTGGCGCAGATTCTCGAAGCACTGTGCGGCGCACTGTTCCCGATGCGCCTGGGCCCGGTGGACCTGCGCGAAGAAAGTGAAGACTTCTACGTCGGGCATACCCTCGACGTCGCCCTCAACGCGTTGCTTGCCCAGGCCCGCCTGGAGCTGCGCTACGCCGCGCGTCAGGGTGGCCGGGATGACGGCCAGATCGACGCCGATGCCATTCGCCTGATCCAGGATTTCGCCCTGGCATTGCCGGCGTTGCGCAGCCTGCTGGACACCGACGTACTGGCCGCCTACCACGGTGACCCGGCCGCGCGCAGCGTGGATGAGGTGCTGCTGTGCTACCCGGGCATCCTGGCGGTGATTCACCACCGCCTGGCCCACCACCTGTACCGCGCCGGCTTGCCGCTGCTGGCGCGCATCAGTGCGGAAATCGCCCACTCGGCTACCGGTATCGATATCCACCCCGGCGCGCAGATCGGCCCGAGTTTCTTTATCGACCACGGCACCGGTGTGGTGATTGGCGAGACGGCGATCATTGGTGAGCGGGTGCGCATCTACCAGGCCGTGACGCTGGGCGCCAAGCGCTTCCCGGCGGATGAGGATGGGCAGCTGCAAAAAGGCCATCCGCGCCATCCTATCGTTGAGGATGACGTGGTGATCTACGCCGGCGCCACGATCCTTGGGCGGATTACCATCGGCAAGGGTTCGACCATCGGCGGCAATGTATGGCTGACCCGCAGCGTGCCGGCGGGGGCGAATATTACCCAGGCGAATTTGCAGCATGATGATGGGGCACAGAAGTAAAGAGTCGGCACAAATCCCCTGTGGGAGGGGGCTTGCCCCCGATAGCAGTCTGTCAGTTGATATAACTGGCACTGACCCACCGCTATCGGGGCATAGGTATCTACACAACTGCGTAGCACCCACCGTAACCACGATGCGAAGCGAGTCGCTCTTGATCTTGATCTTGATCTGCTTTTGATCTCAGGCGCCCCGTTAAACCACGCTGGCCGAACGCAGGCTTGAATCCGTGGGTAACCCGGCAGGACGCCG
>NZ_CVTU01000098.1:0-29000 GCF_900004965.1 Pseudomonas sp. 44 R 15 | reverse complement strand
AAGAGCGTTTTGCTTACTTTTGCGCTTTTCAAAAGTGAGCCGCTGTAAAAGCGGAACCATTAGCAGCCGTGACCGCAGAAACGGATATGTACTCAACCCAATTCAACATCCTGGTCGGCCCTGAGGCCGCCATCGGGGGCAAGCCCCCTCCCACATTTGGATCTGTGGGGTATCAGTAAGATAGTCACAGGCTGCCTGATCCAACGAGGAGCAAGCCCCCTCCCACATTTGAATGCATTTCATCTTCACGTCGCTGAACGATTTGCCCCCGTAACCCGTCATACCAATCCCTGAGCTAGTGTAGGAATTATCTACCACTCAGCCCCGAAATTAGTCCCAGACCGCCCATTCATGTTTAACTTGAACGCTCGTTCAAGTTAAACCGGTGGTTCGCTGCCCGCTCACAACAGGAGGCTTACCTTTGCTGAGTCCGTTATATACAGCCACATTTCACACCTCGGGGGTGCGTCGTTCATGAGTGCATCGTCCACCCCTCCCAGCGGTCTGGTGCGCATGAATGCGCCCGTTTTCTACTTTGCCGCCACGGCCATCCTGCTGTTCGGCATCACCGTCATCGCTATCCCGCAACAGGCCGGTGCCTGGCTGCTGGCGGCGCAAAACTGGGCGGCCAATACGGTCGGCTGGTACTACATGCTGGCGATGACCCTGTATCTGGTCTTCGTGGTGGTCACCGCGCTATCGGGCTACGGCAAGATAAAACTCGGTGCCGACCACGACGAGCCCGAATTCAGTTACCTGTCCTGGGCCGGCATGCTGTTCGCCGCCGGGATCAGCATCACGCTGTTTTTCTTTTGTGTGTCCGAGCCGCTGACGCACTTGGTGCAACCGCCCCAAGGCGAGGCCATGAATGCCGATGCGGCGCGCCAGGCCATGCAGGTCCTGTTCCTGCACTGGGGCCTGCACGGCTGGGGCGTGTTCGCGTTTGTCGGCATGGCCCTGGCGTATTTCGCTTACCGGCATAACCTGCCGCTGGCGTTGCGCTCGGCGCTGTATCCGTTGATCGGCAAGCGCATCAATGGCCCGATCGGTTACGCGGTGGATGGCTTCGGCATCATTGCCACGGTATTCGGCCTGGGGGCCGACATGGGTTTTGGCGTGTTGCACCTCAACTCCGGCCTGGATTACCTGTTCGGCATTGCCCATACGCAGTGGATCCAGGTGGGCTTGATCACCTTGATGATGGGCGCGGCGATCATCGTTGCCGTGGCCGGTGTCGACAAGGGTGTGCGGGTGATGTCCGACATCAACATGCTGCTGGCCTGCGCACTGCTGCTGTTCGTGTTGTTTGCCGGGCCTACCCAGCACCTGCTCAATACCTTGATCCAGAACATCGGCGACTACCTCGGTGCGTTGCCGACCAAGAGTTTCGACGTATACGCCTACGACAAACCCAGCGACTGGCTGGGCGGTTGGACGGTGTTCTACTGGGCCTGGTGGATCGCATGGTCGCCGTTCGTGGGCCTGTTCATCGCGCGGATTTCCCGTGGCCGCACCATCCGCGAATTCGTGTTTGGCGTGCTGCTGATCCCGCTGGGTTTCACCCTGGCGTGGATGTCGATCTTCGGTAACAGCGCCATCGACCAGGTGCTCAACCATGGCATGACCGCGTTGGGCCAGTCGGCCATCGATGAGCCGTCGATGAGCCTCTACCTGCTGCTGGAAACCTACCCGTGGAGTAAAACCGTGATTGCGGTCACGGTGTTTATCAGCTTCGTATTCTTCGTGACCTCGGCGGACTCAGGCACAGTGGTGCTGTCGACCCTGTCGTCCAAAGGCGGCAACGCCGATGAAGACGGGCCGAAATGGCTGCGCGTGTTCTGGGGCGCGATGACCGCCCTGGTCACCAGCGCCTTGCTGTTTGCCGGCAGTATCGATTCGTTGAAATCAGCGGTCGTGCTGACCTCGCTGCCGTTCTCGCTGATCCTGCTGCTGATGATGTGGGGGCTGCACAAGGCGTTCTATCTCGAATCGCAAAAGCAGATCGCCCAGTTGCATTCGCTGGCACCGATCTCGGCGTCGCGCAAAGGCCGTGGCGGCTGGCGCCAGCGTCTGAGCCAGGCCGTGCATTTTCCGTCGCGCGACGAGGTGTACCGTTTCCTCGAGTCGACGGTGCGCCCGGCCATCGAGGAAGTGACGGCCGTATTTGTCGAGAAGGGCCTGAACGTGGTCACCCAGCCAGACCCGGCCAACGACAGCGTCAGCCTGGAAATCGGTCATGGCGAGGAGCATCCGTTCATCTACCAGGTGCAGATGCGTGGCTATTTCACGCCATCGTTCGCCCGTGGCGGCATGGGTTCCAAAGAGATCAACAACCGCCGTTACTATCGCGCCGAAGTGCACCTGCGTGAGGGCAGTCAGGATTACGACCTGGTGGGTTATACCAAGGAGCAGATCATCAACGACATCCTCGACCAGTACGAGCGGCACCTGCAGTTCCTGCATCTGGTGCGCTGATTTGCGCGCATAAATGCACGTAATAGCGTTCCTCTCAAGTGGGTCTTTGCTGTAAAAGGGAAAGGCAGACTTAAGCGATTCAGCGGGTTCAAAGGCCTGGGAATAACCTTATTCCCAGGCCTTGTTTGCCCCAAGCCCAGAGAGGATTCGATGACTTACATTGCTGCCGAAAACCGCTATGAATCTATTCCTTATCGCCGCGTAGGCCGCAGTGGACTGGTGCTGCCGGCACTGTCCCTGGGGCTGTGGCACAACTTTGGCGACAGCACCCCGATCGCCACCCAGCGTGCCCTGCTGCGCACCGCGTTCGACCTGGGCATCAATCACTTCGACCTGGCCAATAACTACGGCCCTCCCTACGGCAGCGCCGAGATCAATTTCGGTCGTTTGCTGCGCGAAGACTTCAAGCACTACCGCGACGAACTGATCATCTCCAGCAAGGCCGGCTGGGACATGTGGCCCGGGCCTTATGGCCAGGGTGGCGGTTCGCGCAAATACGTGCTGGCCAGCCTCGATCAGAGCCTGCAGCGCCTTGGCGTCGATTATGTGGATATCTTCTACTCGCACCGTTTCGACGCCGACACGCCATTGGAAGAAACCGCCAGTGCGTTGGCCACCGCCGTGCAGCAGGGCAAGGCGTTGTACATCGGTATCTCGTCCTACTCCGGGGTAAAAACCCGGGAGATGGCAGCGCTGCTCAAAGAGTGGAAAGTGCCGCTGTTGATTCACCAGCCCGCCTACAACCTGCTCAACCGCTGGGTGGAAAAAGACCTGCTCGACACCACCGACGAACTCGGCGCCGGCGTGATTGCCTTCACGCCGCTGGCTCAGGGCTTGCTCACCGATAAATACCTCAACGGCATTCCTGCCGATGCCCGGGTGAACCGTCCGGGGGGAGGCTCGCTGCAGGCCCAACACCTGTCCGAGGAGAACATTGCCCACGTGCGCGCCCTGAATGAGATCGCCCAGCGTCGCGGTCAGAGCCTGGCGCAATTGGCGCTGGCCTGGACCCTGCGTGATCCACGGGTAACCAGCGCGCTGATCGGTGCCAGCCGGCCGGAGCAGATCATCGAGAACGTCGGCGCGTTGAAGAACTTGAGCTTCAGCGCCGAAGAGCTGGCGCAGATCGATCGGTTCGCCCAGGAAGGCGGGATCAATCTGTGGGAAAAACCGTCAATGGCTGAGTAACGTCAGCGTGCCTGCTCGATAGAGGCGCCGACCTTTATCGTGGCAGGCACACTGCAGCTGTTTGCTCAGCGCAGGGTTAGCACTCGCCGGGCATCTTGGAAGCCCGACTCAGACAGCTTGACCTTATTCCCATAGAGGTCTGCGTAACCGTCAATCACGGCGACCGAGTGCCCACCGGCGTCTGCGGTACCCAGGCCTTCTTTGGCCAGTTGAGCCGGGTTGGTCCAGCGCCGTTTGGCATGTAGGCCCAAGCGATTGGTGGCATCTCCCGGCATTTCCCCGTCATTCAATGAGGCCATTGCGTCTTTGAAGCTGCGCTTGGCGCTGCCTTCGTGATTTTTCATCTGAGCCCGCTTGGCGCTGGCGGCATACAGGAATACTGCGTCCTTGAGCACGTCCGGGTCCTCGCCCTCAAAGCCGCTGCCGGTCCTCGCCAGCGTTAACTCTTCGTGGGATATGTGCAGCTTGAAGGTGTCTTGCATTGTCACCTCGAACCCCGTTTTTGTCGGGGTTATGAGTTTGAAAATCCCCTGTGGGTGATGACCGTATTTCATCATCGCCAGCTTGATCGCCGACACCGTGACGCAATTGCCTTCAATGCCCTGCCAGAACCCACGCCAGATATCCTCGGGCTTGGTGCCGGTCGGCACCGAAGACATAAATGGGCTCTCGTCTGGCCGGGGCTTGTCCAGGGGGGTGACAGTGGGCAAAGGGGCCGGCGGATCGCGATCAACCTGATGAGGTACTGCGTCAACCGCAGGGGCAGCAGGGCTGGCGCGTTGTGTGATGGTTTTGAGAAGGCTGTTCAGTGAGTTCAGTTGTTGAACGATAGACGCGTAAGGGTTTTGGCTGTTTTCCGCGCCGCCCGCGACGGGTGTTTCCATCGGGGCCTTGGCGTTCTTCACGCCTGTGCCGGCGCAGAAACTGGGAAGTAATGACGTATTAAGCGCTGCGGTGCCGCTGGCAGTGTTGAGTAACATGGGCCGCCTCGTATTCAGTAGTGTGAGTGAGCGATTCAGTGAGGGTCGAGTACGTAGCCGTGGCCCTCATAAGGCAAATATTGATGCGCCTTTTCATTGCCCAGAACCAAGCCAAAACCGTACAGAAACCCGACGGTATTCTGGTCTTCCAGTTCACTCACATGGACATGGCGCATATGGCCGATCATGCCGATATTTTCCAGGACCGGTTTGATATGCCGGCCATTCTGGATCGCATCACTGAGGGTCGTCTCGAAGTCGGACCTTGCCACCGGATCCTCATGTTCCAACTGGTGACGTTTCATAAAAGCGGCAAACATGAAGTTGGCATCCTTTATCAGCTCGCTGTCGTCACCGGACAGTTTCAGGGCTTGCCCGGCCCGCTGTAGCTCCTGGCGAGAAACATGCACTTCATAACCATCTCTCATCGTCACGTCGTAGCCGTCTCCTGCAACGGCAACCCGTTGAAAGCAATCGGTGGGGCTTTGCCCGAACGTCATCATCATCAGTTTTATTGCGTCAACGTAGGCTGCCGTTTCGCGAAACTCGCCAAAGCCCGGGGGGGTGTTACTCAAGCCAGTCAATATATTGGCTGGACGTTCACCGTTTCTCTTCGAGGAAATATCCGGCATCGCGCCGGGTGAAGGAGGACCGAGCGGAGCTGCGAGGGGTTTGACGTTGGTTTGCGGGGGGCTAGGCGCAACCCGCGCAGGGCGCGAGTCAGTGGACGGTTCGTCCAGCCTGGTGGTTGCGGGTAAATCCGACAGTACATAGGCCGGCTTTTTCAGCCTTAACTTCGAAGGTGTCCCGTGGAAATCCTCGTGACCATCGACAACCAGCATGGACTCCCCATTCGAGACAACGGTTATACCCAGTTTTTGACCCGTGCCCAGTGACTCGGACTTGACCTCTTTCAGATGGTTTTCCAGGCCCATGAGCTTCAATACGCTGCCGGCATGTTCGCCTTTATTGGTATTGCGCAGGGTCATGGGGTAACTCGCTTGTTCGGCGGGGTCGTTGCTTTGTAGCTGTTTTCGCTTGGCCAGGGTCGCATACAGAAAGTTGGCGTCTTTCAACATGTCTTCGTTGCCGAGCAATTGCGAACCTTCTTTGGCAAGGTCCAGTTCTTTATGGGAAATGAATAATGTGAAGCCATCTCTCATGGTCACATTGAACCCGTTATTCAGGGGCGTGACTTGAGCGTAAATATCGGTTGGGCTTTGACCAAAGTGCTGCATGGCCAACTTGATTCCCGCGACATGAGAACTGTGCGGTGTGGTCAGTGAGCGGTAGGTCTCATGGGGCGAAAAAAACAGGCCACCTAATACGTCATCGGGTTTTTGTTTGTCCTTTTTACTTGAAAGGTATTGCGTACTATCAGGGCGCACCGTCGAGTGGGTGGTCGCTGCAACGGTTGCGGGCGTACCAGGCTTGACGGGCGTGGCTTCGATGGCCTTGTGGAGTGTGTTCATCAAACTTTCAAGCTCGCTTAACAAAGCAAGCAAACTTTCGCGTCTGTCGGGCGCGGCGGTGGGCGGTGTCAGTGTTTCAAGTGTTGTGCCTGTGGCTGAAGGGGCGGGTTCAGCAGGCTGTGCCGCAAAAGCGGGCAGCCACGGCGATACGGTTGAGATATTCATTTAAGCACTCAATGGATTCAGGTAAGGGTTCACTGCGCAGGCGTTTTGGACGCACGATGTCAGTGGTGAGCCTTACCTCGTACGTTCCTGAAAGTGAGTGCTTGACGAGTTACAGGGCGTGTCGTGAGCCACATTTTTCCATAGGAAAAATCTTGAAATTAACGGTTTTTTCGCCATTTGAGGCGGTTGGATTAAAACGGTGCATCGCCCAGGATGGTGGCCCGGTGCATGACGCGGCGCTGTGGACGGTAGTCATCCACCGCGTAATGCTGGGTCACGCGGTTATCCCAGAACGCTACGTCATTTTCCTGCCAGCGCCAGCGAATAGTGAACTCCGGGCGGGTGGCGTGAGCAAACAGCAGCTTGAGAATCGCCTCGCTTTCGGCCGGTTCCAGTTCGTTGATTCGGGTGGTGAAGCCGTCGTTGACGAACAGCGATTTGCGCCCGCTGACGGGGTGTGTGCGTATCACCGGGTGTGACAGCGGCGGGTTTTTGCGACGGGTTTCTTCCCAGCGTGCCAGGTCTTCGGCGGTGTTGCCGAAGCGCTCCAGCGGAAAGGATCTGGTGAAGTCGTGGGTGGCGGTGAGGCCTTCGAGCAAGGCTTTGAACGGCTCGGACAACGCCTCATACGCCGCAATCCCGCTGGCCCACAAGGTATCACCACCAAATGCCGGCAACTGCTTGGCGCTCAGCACCGCGCCGAGGGCAGGCGTGGGCAGGAAGGTCACATCGGTGTGCCATACGGCGTTGTCACGCACATCGGTCACGGCCGTGTCGAGGATCAGCACTTCGGGCTGTTCCGGCACGTTGGGGTAGATCGGGTGGATATGCAGGTCACCGAAATTCGCCGCAAACCGTGCCTGCTGCTGCGGGGTGAGCGGCTGGTCACGGAAGAACAGCACCGAATGCTTGAGGAGTGCTTGTTCGATGGCGTCGCGCTCTTCAGGGCTCAGCGCCCGGGTGATATCGACGCCGCTGATCTGCGCGCCAAGCGCAGCGCTTAAAGGGGTAACGGTCAGGCTGCTCATTTAACGTTCATCACTCAGTGTGCCTGGCCATGCCACGGCACTAATTTACGCTGCAGGGCGCGCAGGCCCATTTCCATGGCGAAGGCGATCAGTGCGATCACCAGGATGCCCAGCACCACCACGTCGGTGACCAGGAACTGCGCCGCCGACTGCACCATGAAGCCCAAGCCGCTGGTGGCGGCAATCAATTCGGCGGCGACCAGGGTCGACCAGCCTACGCCCAGGCCGATACGTACTCCGGTAAGGATGTCGGGCAGGGCGCTTGGCAGGATCACATGACGAATCAGTTGGGCACGGGTGGCGCCCAGCGACTGCGCAGCGCGCAACTTGGCCGGGTCGACCGTGCGTACGCCGGTGGCGGTGGCGATGGCAATCGGCGCAAAGATCGCCAGGTAAATCAGCAGCACTTTGGACAGCTCGCCGATACCGCACCAGATCACGATCAGCGGCAGATAGGCCAGCGGCGGGATTGGCCGGTAAAACTCGATCAGCGGGTCGAGAACGCCGCGGGCGATGCGGTTGGCGCCGATGGCAATCCCCACCGGCACGGCCGTCAGCACCGCGAAACCCAGGCCCAGGCCGATGCGACTGAGGCTTGCGCCCAGGTGCTGCCAAAGGGTCGAATCCATGTAGCCGGATGTCGCCAGCAACCAGCCTTTTTGCAGCACGGCAGAGGGCGGCGGCAGGAACAGGGGTTCGATCAGGCCGCTGGCGGTTACCGCCCACCAGATAGCGAGCAGGACCGCCAGGGTCAGTACGCTGATCCACCGTGTGCTGAGGCTGCGGCGTGCCGGAATAACCGCATGGGTCAGCGGCTTGGCCGCTGTGGCGGGAAGTTCATAGCTGCTCATGTGCACACCTGCCGTTGCGAGAACACTCTGCCCAGTACGTGTTCGCGGGTTTCGATAAAACGCGGGTCGGACTTGATCGCCCGTGCCGATTCGCCAGCCGCGTAGCGTTGGCCGAAATCCAGCTGCAGACGCTCGACGATCTGGCCGGGGTTGGGCGCCAGCAGGATCAGGTCCGTGGCGAGGAACACCGCTTCTTCGATGTCATGGGTGATCAGGAACACCGGCTTGGCCGTGCGTCGCCAGACTTGCAGCAGCAATTCCTGCATCTGTTCGCGGGTGAAGGCATCGAGGGCGCCGAAGGGTTCGTCCATCAGCAATACGCGCGGGTCGGCCGCCAAGGCGCGGGCGAGGCCGACGCGTTGCTTCTGGCCGCCGGAGAGTTGCCAGGTGCGCCGGCTGTCGAAACCGCTGAGGTCCACCAGCGCGAGCATTTCACGGGCGCGCACTTCACGTTGCGCCTTCGGCACGCCGGCCAGCTCCAGGCCGAAGGCGACGTTGGCCAGCACGTCCTGCCAGGGCAGCAGGGCATCGTCCTGGAACACCACGCCGCGTTCGGCGCCGGGACCTTTGACCGGCACGCCGTCGAGGGTAATACGACCGGCCGAGGGTTCGACAAAGCCGGCAATCAGGTTCAACAGCGAAGTCTTGCCACTGCCGGAGGGACCCAGGGCCACCAGCAATTGCCGGGGGCCAAGCTCAAGTGAAATATCCGCCAGTACCGGTTCCGGGGCGCCTGGGTACTGTGCGCTGATGCGCTCCAGCTGCAGCAAGGCCATCGCGATGAACTCCTTGAATCAGTGAGTGATGAACTTGGCGCTGACGTAAGGGGCGTAGTCCGGCAGCACCGCGTCGACCTTGCCTTGCTCCTTGAGGAACGCGGCGGTATCGGTCACAGCTTTGGTGGTCGGTGCGCCCAGCAGGGTGACCTGGTCAGCGGCCAGCGGGTAGACATTGCCTTGCAGCAGCAACGGGATATCGCTGGCCTTGGCGCCGGAGAGCTTCACCAGCTTGTCGACGTTGGCCTTGTCGGCGAGCCAGGCCTGTGGGTCTTTACGGTAAGCGGCGTAGGCATCCAGCGTAACTTTGGCGAAGGCCGTGACGATTTCCGGATGCTTCTCGGCGAAGTCCTTGCGCACAATCCAGGCGTCGAAGGTCGGCGCACCGAACTTGGCCAGTTCGCCGGACGTGATCAGCACCTTGCCGTTTTCCTTGGCCACGCCCAGGGCCGGGTCCCACACATAGGTGGCGTCGATATCGCCGCGCTTCCAGGCGGCGATGATGGCTGGTGGTGCGAGGTTGAGGATGGTCACTTTCGAAGGGTCGATGTTCCAGTGCTTCAGCGCGGCCAGCAGGCTGTAGTGTCCCGTGGACACGAACGGTACGGCGACCTTCTTGCCGACCAGGTCTTGGGGGCTGTTGATCCCCGACCCATCGCGCGCCACCAGGGCTTCGGCGCCGCCGATCTGGGTGGCGACGAGGAAGGTCTGCACCGGCACCTTGCGCGTGATCGCAGCGGTCAACGGGCTGGAACCGAGGTAACCGATCTGCACGTCACCCGAGGCGATGGCGGCGATGATATCGGCGCCATTGTCGAATTTGCGCCAGTTGATCGTGGCGTGGGTGGCTTTTTCATAGGCGCCGTCGGCCTGGGCGACTTTGGCCGGGTCTACGGTGGTCTGGTACGCGACGGTCACATCCGCCGCCTGGGCAAACAGGCTGGCACCGGCCAGGGACAACGCCGCCAGCAAGCGCAGTGGAGTAGGCAGTTTCAAAGGGAAGCTCCTCGATCAGGCGGCCAGGGAGGCGGCGTGTGAGGAGACTAAATGATCTAAGAATGCGAAAATAAATAACATTTTCGCATTAGCTTATGAGGAGAAGGGTTGCAGCGATTCCTGAGCCTGATGCAGGGCAAATGTGGGAGGGGGCTTGCCCCCGATGGCGGTGGTTCAGTCACTGATTGAGTGGCAGACACACTGCTATCGGGGGCAAGCCCCCTCCCACATAAGGTTTAGTTGCTGATGGCCAGAATGCTCGCCTGGTACGACCCGACAAACACATCGAAATCGCCCACTTCGTTCTGCTCAAGCTCGGCCTGCTGCGCCAGCGACTTACGCGCCAGTTCTTCAAAGCGCGCTTGTTCCTCGGCCGGCAGCGGTTCCTTGCGGAAGAACTCGGCATGCACCTCGCTTTGATGCAGCGAGAACTGCGCGAAACTTTCCTTACGCTCGGCCATCGCTTCCAGCACCTGGGCCGAGGGCGTCAGTGACGGGTCGTTGACCTTGGCCAACTGAGCGTCCAGCGCCTGGCTGTGTTCAGTGATGCCATGGCTCTCATCGAGCAGGGCGGCCAGAGGCGCAATCTGCTCCAGCAGCTCGGTGGCCCACGCTTTCATGTCCACCGCCTGGCCCTGACGCTGCAATTGCAGGCCCGGACGGCGACCTTCCTTGACCACGCTGAGGAAGTTGGACGTGGCATTGCCGCACTCGTTATTGGCGAACAGCGGGCTGTCATTCAGCGCGCAAAACAGCAGGAATGCGTCGAGAAAGCGCGACTCCGGCAGGTCGATGCCCATCGGCAGGAACGGGTTGATGTCCAGGCAGCGCACTTCGATGTACTGGATGCCGCGCGCCATCAGCGCCTGGATCGGCCGCTCGCCGGTGTAGGTCACGCGCTTGGGACGGATGTTGGAGTAATACTCGTTTTCGATCTGCAGGATATTGGTGTTGAGCTGCACCCACTCACCGTCCTTGTGCGTGCCGACTTCGACATAGGGCGCGTAGGGCGTTGCCACCGCTTCGCGCAGGCTGTCGGTGTAGCTGGCCAGGTCGTTGTAGCACGGCGTGAGGCCGGCCTGGGCGTTGCTCTGGTAACCCAGGTCGCTCATGCGCAGGCTCGTGGCGTACGGCAGGTACAGGGTATCGGCGTCGAGCACTTCAAGCTGGTGCGAACGACCGCGCAGGAAGCCTGCGTCCAGGGCCGGCGAGGCGCCAAACAGGTACATCAACAGCCAGCTGTAGCGGCGGAAGTTGCGAATCAGCGCGATATAGGCGGTGGATTGATAGTCGCGGTCGGTGCCGACAAAGCCTTCGACATCCTTGAGCAACGGCCACAGCTGTTCCGGCAGCGAAAAATTGTAATGGATGCCGGCGATGCACTGCATGGTCTTGCCATAACGCAGGGCCAGACCCTTGCGGTAAACGTACTTGAGCTGCCCGATATTGGAGGTGCCGTAGTAGGCAATCGGAATATCTTCCTCGGCCGGCAACGGGCACGGCATCGAGGGGCTCCACAGGTATTCGCTGCCCAGTTTGGTGTAGGCAAAGCGATGGATCTTGTCCAGGCTGCTCAGGGTATCGGCCGGGTTGGGCAGTGCGGGAGTGATGAACTCCAGCAGCGATTCCGAGTAGTCGGTAGTGATCTGTTCGTGCGTCAACGCGGCGCCCAGGGCTTCCGGATGCGGCGTTTGGGCCAGGCGACCCTCACTGGTGACGCGCAGGCATTCACGCTCGATGCCATGCAGGCAGTGCTCTAGCAGGGAGAGGTGTTCGCGCTTGCCGAGCAGGGCCAAGCGGCGGTTGAGAAGTTCGCTCAAGTTGGATTCCTTCACGCGTCAGTCGCCCCAATATGGGGGTGGTCAAGACGGTCTACAAGGGTGAAGTTGAAACTGGCGTGATCGCCTGGTTCTGAGTCGATAGGACCCGCTCTGAATGTGCCTACTTCACTCCATGAATTGGGCTACAGCGCAGCGAGAAAATTCCGACGCTGTTGTCACAGCGCCGAAATTAACTCAAATCATATGCAGGGAGCTATAGGACAGCGAACGTGCCCTGTGCTTTTGCGACAAGTCTTTCGTCCTGGTACACCTCGGCTTCGACCACCAGCGTGCGCCGGCCGGCGTGGATCACCCGGCTGGTGCACAGCACGTCGCCGTCTTCAACGGCGCGGATATAGTTGATCTTGCATTCGATGGTCGCGCTCTGCTGGTCGAACCCATGGGCGCTGGAGCATGCCAGTCCCATGGTGATGTCCACCAGGCTGAAGATCGCCCCGCCGTGCAACTTGCCCCCGCGATTGCGCAACTGCGGCGCCAGGCTCAGGGCCACCTCGGCAACGCCTTCCTCCAGGCGTTGCAGGCGGCAGCCGATCAGTTCGCTGAACGCGCTCTGGGTCAAACCGGCCGGAATATCCATCAACGCTTCTTCAGTTGCTTGGCGTTGGCGAACAGCGAGGCCATGGCGTTGTTGCTCGGTGCGGCTGTCGCGGTGTCCTTGCGCGGCGCAGTGTTCTGCGACGGGCGCGGTGCCGAGCCAGGGCGAGCGCCACGGGCGCCGTCGATTTTCTCGCCGGGGGTGTCGCTCATGCGCATCGACAGGCCAACGCGTTTGCGTGGGATGTCGACTTCCATCACCTTGACCTTGACCACGTCACCGGCCTTCACCGCTTCGCGCGGGTCCTTGATGAACTTCTCCGAAAGTGCGGAGATATGCACCAAGCCGTCCTGATGCACGCCGATATCCACGAACGCGCCAAAGTTGGTCACGTTGGTCACCACGCCTTCGAGGATCATGCCCGGTTGCAGGTCCTTGAGGTCTTCGACACCGTCCTGGAACTCCGCGGTCTTGAATTCGGGGCGCGGGTCGCGGCCGGGTTTTTCCAGCTCTTGCAGGATGTCGGTAATGGTGGGCACGCCGAAGGTTTCGTCGGTGTACTTTTTCGGGTCCAGGCGTTTGAGAAACGCGGCATCGCCGATCAGCGAGCGGATGTCGCGATCGGTTTGGGCGGCAATTCGCTGTACCAGCGGATAGGCTTCCGGGTGAACCGCCGAGGCGTCCAGCGGGTTATCACCGTTCATTACGCGTAGGAAACCTGCGGCTTGCTCGAAAGTTTTTTCGCCCAGACGTGGGACTTTTTTCAGCGCCGCGCGGGTTTTGAAGGCGCCGTTCTCGTCGCGGTGATTGACGATATTCTGCGCGAGGGTCGCGTTCAGGCCGGAGATACGTGCAAGCAGCGCCACGGAGGCGGTGTTCACGTCCACACCCACGGCGTTCACACAGTCTTCCACGACCGCGTCCAGTCCACGCGCCAGCTTGAGCTGCGACACGTCGTGTTGGTATTGGCCGACGCCGATGGATTTGGGATCGATCTTCACCAGCTCGGCCAGCGGGTCCTGCAGGCGGCGGGCAATGGACACGGCGCCGCGGATGGATACGTCAAGGTCCGGGAACTCCTTGGACGCCAACTCCGAGGCCGAGTACACCGAAGCCCCCGCCTCGGAGACCATGACCTTGGTCATTTTCATCGCCGGGTACTTTTTGATCAGCTCGGCGGCCAGCTTATCGGTTTCGCGGCTGGCGGTACCGTTGCCGATGGCGATCAGGTCCACGGCATGCTTGGCGCACAGCGCGGCCAGGACGGCCAGGGTCTGGTCCCACTTGTTGTGCGGTACGTGCGGGTACACGGTGGCATGATCCAGCAGCTTGCCGGTGGCGTCGACCACCGCAACCTTGCAGCCGGTGCGCAGTCCCGGGTCCAGGCCCAGGGTGGCGCGTGGGCCCGCCGGTGCAGCCAGCAGCAGGTCATGCAGGTTGTGGGCGAATACGTTGATCGCCTCGGTTTCGGCGCCTTCACGCAGCTCGCCGAGCAGGTCGGTTTCCAGGTGGGTGTAAAGCTTGACCTTCCAGGTCCAGCGCACGACCTCACCGAGCCACTTGTCCGCAGGACGATTCTGATTCTGAATGCCGAATTGTTGACCGATCATGCCTTCGCACGGGTGCATGGTGCCCGGCAGCTCGTCGCCGACTTTCAGCGCGGAGCTGAGAATGCCCTCGTTGCGCCCACGAAAGATCGCCAGGGCGCGGTGGGACGGCATGCTTTTGAGCGGTTCGTCGTGTTCGAAGTAATCGCGGAACTTGGCACCTTCTTCCTCTTTGCCGGCGATGACGCGGGCGCTGAGAATGGCTTCCTGTTTCAGGTAGGTGCGCAGCTTTTCCAGCAGGCTGGCGTTTTCCGCGAAGCGCTCCATCAGGATGTACTTGGCGCCGTCGAGGGCGGTCTTGACATCGGCGACGCCTTTTTGCGCGTCGATAAAGCGCGCGGCTTCGGTTTCAGGCGTCAGCGACGGGTCGTTGAACAGGCCGTCGGCCAAGTCGCCAAGGCCGGCTTCCAGGGCGATCTGGCCCTTTGTACGACGTTTCTGTTTGTACGGCAGGTAAAGGTCTTCGAGGCGGGTCTTGGTGTCGGCCAGCTTGATGTCGCGTTCCAGCTGCGGGGTCAACTTGCCCTGTTCCTCGATGCTGGCGAGGATGCTGATACGCCGCTCGTCGAGTTCTCGCAGGTAGCGCAGGCGCTCTTCCAGGTGCCGCAGTTGGGTGTCGTCAAGGCTGCCGGTCACCTCTTTTCGGTAACGGGCGATGAAAGGTACCGTGGAGCCCTCATCCAGTAGCGCGACGGCCGCTTCGACCTGTTGTGGGCGTACACCGAGTTCCTCGGCGATGCGGCTGTTGATGCTGTCCATAAAACCACCTGAAATTCTGAAAAGCCGCTCGCAGGCCCGGAAAACAAGGCCTTGCGAGGCTGGTTGAGCGGCCCGACCGGCGCCGCTGCCTGGGTCAAGAGGCAGTCTATTGACCCTCGAAATCGAAAAAACACGAGAAGCGCGTAAAAAAAAGCCCGGCAGTAAACGGTAACGATCTGACGTTGCCCTGCACGAAAGCGCCGCATTATAACCAGCGTTCCGCCCTTGAGGGCTACTGGGCCGGTAGTTGCAGGACGCGGCTTGGCTGGTAGTAGAGGAAAAATCTGCTAACAATGCACACGGTGCGTATAACGGCAGCTAGGCCATAATGCGCGCCGAGATAAGAGGAGCATCTAATGAGCAGCACTGCACAAACTGCTGAAGGCGAAAAAATTCTCATCGTTGACGACGATCCGGGGCTGAGCAGCCTGCTGGAGCGCTTTTTCAACTCCAAGGGCTACCGGGCGCGCGCGGTGCCGAACACCGAGCAGATGGACCGCCTGTTGGGGCGCGAAGTATTCAATCTGGTCGTGCTCGACCTGATGTTGCCCGGCGAAGACGGCCTGACCGCCTGCAAGCGTCTGCGTGGCGTGAACAACCAGATCCCGATCATCATGCTCACTGCCAAGGGCGATGAGCTGAGCCGCATCAAGGGCCTCGAACTGGGCGCCGATGACTACCTGGCTAAGCCGTTCAACCCTGACGAGCTGATGGCGCGGGTCAAGGCCGTATTGCGTCGCCAGGCACCGCCGGTACCGGGTGCGCCGGGCAGCGAAGACGAAAGCGTGACCTTCGGCGACTACGAGTTGTCCCTGGCGACCCGCGAGCTCAAGCGTGGCGACGAAGTGCACATGCTCACCACCGGCGAATTCGCGGTGCTCAAGGCCCTGGTGATGAACGCTCGCCAGCCGCTGACCCGCGACAAGCTGATGAACCTGGCCCGTGGCCGCGAATGGGATGCCCTGGAGCGCTCCATCGACGTGCAGATCTCCCGACTGCGCCGGATGATCGAGCCGGACCCTTCCAAGCCGCGGTATATCCAGACGGTGTGGGGTGTGGGTTATGTGTTTGTGCCGGATGGCACCGCAACCAAGTGACCGATGATTTGCAGGGACGGGCACCCGGCGTTTGATTCCATGAGGGTCGACGGGGTGCCCGGCGTCTGCAATTCTGCGAGCGCCGCTCGTTCCTGCAAGGTGTCTAGCTGTCTCCTATGAAAACCCCGCTGTGGTTCCCGCAAAGTTTCTTTTCCCGCACCCTTTGGCTGGTGCTCATCGTCGTTCTGTTTTCCAAGGCACTCACACTGGTTTATCTGTTGATGAACGAGGACGTGCTGGTGGATCGGCAGTACAGCCATGGCGTCGCCTTGACGCTGCGTGCCTACTGGGCCGTAGACCCCGAGAACCGTGAAAAGGTAGCCAAGGCTTCATCACTGATCCGGGTCGATGGTGCCGGCGTGCCCGAGGGCGAGCAGCACTGGCCCTACAGTGAGATCTACCAGCGCCAGATGCAGGCGGAGCTGGGCGACGACACTGAGGTGCGGCTGCGCATGCATGTTTCGCCTGCGCTCTGGGTGAAGGCGCCCAGTCTGGGCGATGCCTGGATCAAGGTCCCGCTGTATCCGCATCCGCTGCGCGGGCAAAAAATCTGGAACGTGTTGGGCTGGTTTCTCGCCATCGGCCTGCTTTCAACCGCGTCCGCATGGATTTTCGTGCGCCAGCTCAACCAACCGCTCAAGCGCCTGGTATTTGCCGCCCGCCAACTGGGCCAGGGGCGCAGTGTGCGCCTGCCGGTCAGCGATACACCCAGTGAAATGACCGAAGTGTACGGCGCGTTCAACCAGATGGCGGAAGACGTCGAACAGGCCGGACGCGAGCGTGAGCTGATGCTGGCGGGGGTCTCCCATGACTTGCGCACGCCGTTGACGCGCCTGCGCCTGTCCCTGGAGTTGATGGGTAGCCATACCGACCTTACCGATGACATGGTGCGTGACATCGAGGATATGGACGCGATTCTGGACCAGTTCCTGGCGTTCATCCGCGATGGGCGTGATGAGGTCGTGGAGGAGGTTGATCTCACCGATCTGGTGCGTGAAGTGGTCGCGCCCTACAACCAGAGCGGTGAGCAGGTGCGCATGCGCCTGGAGCCGATTCAGCCGTTTGCCTTGCGCAGGGTGTCGATGAAGCGCCTGTTGAACAACCTGATCGGCAACGCCTTGCATCATGCCGGTTCGGATGTGGAGGTGGCGGCGTACGTGTCGGGTGACAGCGCGGCGCCCTATGTCGTGCTGAGCGTGATGGATCGCGGCACGGGGATCGACCCGGCTGAACTGGAAGCCATCTTCAACCCGTTCACCCGTGGCGACCGCGCCCGAGGTGGCAAGGGGACGGGTTTGGGGTTGGCGATTGTGCGGCGGATCGCTTCGATGCATGGCGGCAATGTTGAATTGCGCAACCGTGAAGGGGGCGGGCTGGAAGCCCGGGTGCGCTTGCCGCTTGGGTTGATGTTGCCCAGAGATGCAGTCTGACAAACAACATGGATCAAATGTGGGAGGGGGCTTGCTCCCGATTGCGGATTGTCAGTCACCTATGTGCGGACTGACACACCGTTATCGGGGGCAAGCCCCCTCCCACATTTGGTTTGATGTTGTGTCAGGGGCAGAGCTTTTAGCCCTTGCCCTTGGTCCGAGTCATGTTCGGCCCGCCATTTTTTTCCAGATGCTGAATGATGATCCCCGCCACATCCTTGCCGGTGGTGGTCTCGATCCCTTCCAGGCCCGGCGATGAGTTCACCTCCATGACCAGGGGGCCGTGGTTGGAGCGCAGGATATCCACACCTGCCACGGCCAACCCCATGACCTTGGCTGCACGCAATGCGGTCATGCGCTCCTCCGGAGTAATCTTGATCAGGCTGGCGCTGCCGCCACGGTGCAGGTTGGAACGGAATTCGCCCGGCTTGGCCTGGCGTTTCATGGCGGCAATCACCTTGTCGCCCACCACGAAGCAGCGGATATCCGCACCGCCGGCTTCCTTGATGTACTCCTGCACCATGATGTTCTGCTTGAGGCCCATGAACGCCTCGATCACCGACTCCGCTGCCGTTGCCGTTTCGCACAACACCACGCCGATGCCCTGGGTACCCTCCAGCACCTTGATCACCAGGGGCGCGCCATTGACCATTTCGATCAGGTCGGGGATGTCATCCGGGGAGTGGGCGAAGCCGGTCACCGGCAGGCCGATACCTCGGCGCGACAGCAGTTGCAGCGAGCGCAGCTTGTCCCGCGAACGTGCGATGGCCACGGACTCGTTGAGCGGAAAAACGCCCATCATTTCAAACTGGCGCAGCACTGCGCAGCCATAGAAGGTCACCGAGGCGCCGATGCGTGGGATCACCGCATCAAAGCCTTCCAGCGGTTTGCCACGGTAGTGGATCTGCGGCTTGTGGCTGGCAATGTTCATATAGGCCCGCAACGTGTCGATCACCACCATTTCATGGCCACGTTCGGTGCCGGCCTCGACCAGGCGGCGGGTGGAATACAGACGCGGGTTTCGCGACAGCACAGCAATCTTCATGCGGCACCTGGGGCAGAGATAGTGGAAACCGGGAACACCGGCTTGTCTTGTACGTATTTTACGGCCGGGCTGACGACCAACTGGCCGTCAATCAGCGCCTTGGAGCCCAGCAGCAGGCGATAACGCATGGCCTTGCGGCAGGCCAGGGTGAATTCCACTCGCCACACCCGATCGCCCAACGCCAGGGTGGTGCTGATCACGTAGCGCACCTGCGCATGGCCGTTGGAACTCTTGATGGTTTTCATCGTTACCAGAGGCGCTTCGCAGCGCCGGTGACGCAGTTGCACTACGCTGCCCAGGTGCGCGGTAAAGCGCACCCACTTCTCGCCGTCGCGTTCGAACGGCTCGATCTCGGTGGCGTGCAGGCTTGAGGTGCTGGCACCGGTGTCGATCTTGGCGCGCAGGCCTGCCACTCCCAGGTCGGGAAGGGCCACCCACTCACGCAGACCCACAACGGTCAAATGGTCAAATGTCTTCAAATAGGGGTACCGTCATTTTGTCCAGGCTTGAGGGGCAACCTTGGCCAGGGCATTGAATGTGGGCCTGGCGAACCAGTAGCCTTGCATCAGAAATATTCCACAGTCGGAGAGGAAGTCCCGCTCACCGGCACTTTCGATGCCTTCGGCGATGACAGTAACCCCCAACTGCTCACAGATTGTGACAATCCCCCGGACGATCACCTGGCGGACACGGTCCTGGTCGACATCGCGAATCAGCGCCATGTCGAGCTTGATCATGTCAGGTTGGAAATCGGCCAGCAGATTCAACCCCGAATAGCCCGCGCCGAAATCGTCGATGGCGGTCTTGAAGCCGAATTGGCGGTATTCACGCAGAATATTCGTCAAATGGCGATAGTTATCTACATGCTCGCTTTCCAGGGTCTCGAAAATCAGGCGGTCCAGCGGGAAATTGTGCTCGCTGGCGGCGTCGAGGGTGCTGCGGATGCACAGTTCGGGACGGTAGACGGCATTGGGCATGAAGTTAATGGAAAGATAGGTTTGCATGCCCAGGGCGGCGGCGCCGGCAATTGCCTGGGTGCGGCAGCGCTGGTCGAAGCGGTAGCGATTGGTTTCGTTGACATGTGCCAGCACCGACAACGCGCCTTCACCCTGCGTGCCGCGCACCAAGGCTTCATGGGCAAATATCGAACGGTCACGCAGGTCTACGATAGGCTGGTAGGCGAAAGAAAAATCGAACCCCAGCGGCTCGCTTTGCTGGCAACCCACGCACCGCTGGTTGGGCGAGGTGAGTGAAAGGGGAAAGTCGGTCACGGCATATCCTCGCGAAAACAGGGTGCTACCTGGCGTATCTTAGGTGAGCCTTGGGGTTTATGCGTCGAAGGGTTTCAACGGTAAGGTTGCGACATTTTTCAGAGCGAGGAATTCAAGTGGCTCAAAAGCAGGAAGAGGAAGAAAAGGTCCGTTTGGACAAGTGGCTGTGGGCCGCGCGTTTCTACAAGACCCGTGCCCTGGCCAAGGCCGCCATCGAGAGCGGCAAGGTGCACCATCGCGGCGAGCGCTGCAAGCCGGGGAAGGAACCGCGCGTCGGCGATGAGTTTCAGATTCGTACAGGGTTTGATGAAAAGACTATCGTGGTGCAAGCGCTCTCCATCGTGCGCCGGGGTGCGCCTGAAGCACAGGCGTTGTACGCCGAAACCGAAGCCAGCATCGCCAAGCGGGAAAATGCCGCAGCCATGCGCAAGGCGGGGGCCTCAGGCCTGACTACCGACGGCAAGCCGAGCAAGAAGCAGCGTCGCGATCTGTTCAAGTTTCGCGGCAGCGGCAATGATGATTGATTGCACAATCTCCAGCCCGAACGAGATCAACAATGTGGGAGGGGGCAAGCCCCCTCCCACAGTTAGCCCGCATCGTTAAGGGATCGTGCGCATGACGCTCAGTCGCCCGATCACCGGCAGTTTGCCAAGCAACCCGAAAACCGGCGCGGTTACCCGCAACAGGAACCCCGACACTTTCGCCGCAAACGGCGTGTAATACCCCCAGCCCAGGGCTAACAGCGCCAGCAATACCCCGCCGATATAATCGTCCTGTCCCCAATGCGCGCCCGCTACGAGCCGCGGCATCATGAACAACAGCGCCAGGCCCCAGATCACCAGCACCTGGCCGATGCGCTTGGCGAACACGCTCATGAACATCGCCCAGATCAACAACACCGAAGCATGATCGCCAGGAAAGCTCTGGCTCGAACGGTCTTTCAATTCCCAGGTTTTCTCGAGCCCGGGGAAAAAGTCGCTCATCTGAATCGCGCCGTCGATCACCATTGACGGGCTGCTGTGCTGCCAACCCATGTGCGCCGCGAGCTTGGAAAACAGCATGCGGATAAACAGCAACAGCAGCAGAATACCAAGGAAGCCAAAGAACGCCTGGCGCACCTGCATAACCTTGAACACCCAGTCGCCGCGAATCAGCAGTGCCAGCAGAATCACCCCGACGATCGCATCGAAGGGCCGCAGGCTGGCCACGGCCCACACGTGCAGCCAGGTCGAGTTGCTGGCCAGCGGGCCATTGAGCAGGTGAAACAGCCACTCGTCGAAAATCACACACAGCATCTGGCCCGTGGGCCACAGCCAGAAACACAGCAGTCCGATAGCGACTAGATTGCAAAGAGCCCATCGCCGGAGGTTCCAGTTCGCTTGGAACAAACCCGGATTGTTCATAAACTGTCCCTCATCGCTCTCTAGCTCCTTGTTTCAGGAGAAATCGCACCAATGTGGTGCTAAAGCGTTTAATTTTATAAACGTTGTAATCATTTTGTCATCACTTCAGATACCCAAACCTATGACTGATCTACCGGATACCGACTTCACCCAACGCTTTATCTTTGACGAGAACGACGCCCGCGGCGAGCTGGTCTCGTTGGAGCTCAGCTATGCCGAAGTCCTTGCCAAACACGCGTATCCGGAGCCGGTCGCGCAATTGCTCGGTGAGTTGATGGCGGCCGCTGCGCTGCTGGTGGGCACGATGAAATTCGATGGCTTGCTGATCCTGCAGGCGCGTTCCGAAGGTCCGATCCCGATGTTGATGATCGAGTGTTCCAGCGAGCGCGAAATCCGTGGCCTGGCCCGCTATGACGTCGACCGGATTACCCCGGATGCCACGTTCTCTGAGCTGATGGCCGATGGCGTGCTGGCCATCACCGTTGACCCCACCGAGGGCCAGCGCTACCAGGGCATCGTTGATCTGGACGGCGAGACCCTGTCGGACTGCTTTACCAACTATTTCGTCATGTCCCAGCAGGTCGGCACCAAGTTCTGGCTCAACGCCAACGGCAAGCGCGCTCGCGGCCTGTTGTTGCAGCAATTGCCGGCTGACCGTATCAAGGACGAGGATGAGCGCACCGATAGCTGGCGCAAGCTGACCGCCCTGGCCGGCACCCTGACTGCTGAAGAATTGCTGGGCCTGGACAACGAGACCATCCTGCACCGCCTGTACCACGAAGAAGCGGTGCGCCTGTTCGACGAGCAGTCCCTGCGCTTCAATTGCAGCTGCTCGCGCGAGCGTTCAGCCAATGCCCTGGTCAGCCTTGGCCTGGAAGATGCGCAAAATCTGGTGGTGGAACACGGTGGTCATATCGAGATCGACTGCCAGTTCTGCAACGAGCGTTATCTGTTCGATGCCGCCGATGTTGCCCAGTTATTCGCCGGTGCAGGCAGCGACACCCCTTCCGACACCCGTCACTAAAACGTTTAAGCACAGGTAAATTACCTGCCAAATGCCGGATTAGAGGCGTTCTGACGGGAGGGCCCTACTCTTTTTGGGCTTTTCTGGCATAATCCGGCCCACTTTTTTCGCGGTAGTAGTGCGCAACTTTCTACTACAAAACGTTTGGAGCACTCGGCCACAGGCCGACGGGGAACCTCATGACGCAAGCCAATAACGCCGTATACACCGATCTGAGTGTTGACGATCTGGTCAAAGAAGCCCTGCAGCGCGGTGAAGGCGTGCTTGCCGATACTGGCGCGCTGGTCGTAGAAACGGGTCACCGCACTGGCCGTTCGCCGGTCGACCGCTTCATCGTTGAAGAGCCTACTACCCAGGACGCAATCGCCTGGGGCCCGATCAACCGCAAGTTCCCGGCCGACAAGTTCGATGCCCTGTGGAACCGCGTAGAAGCCTTCAACAACGCGCAGGAACACTTCGTGTCCCACGTTCACGTAGGGGCTTCCGAAGACCACTACCTGGCCGTGAAAATGACCACCCAGACTGCCTGGCAGAACCTGTTCGGTCGTTGCCTGTTCATCAACCCGGCCCAGTACAACCCGGCCGGTCGTGACGAGTGGCAAGTGCTCAACGTGGCCAACTTCGAGTGCGTGCCAGAGCGTGACGGCACCAACTCCGACGGTTGCGTGATCCTCAATTTCGCCCAGAAAAAAGTGCTGATCGCCGGCATGCGTTACGCCGGTGAAATGAAGAAAGCCATGTTCTCGGTGCAGAACTTCCTGCTGCCGGCCTCCGACGTGTTGCCGATGCACTGCGCCGCCAACATCGGCGAAGCAGGCGACGTGACCCTGTTCTTCGGCCTGTCGGGTACCGGTAAAACCACCCTGTCCGCCGACGAAAGCCGCTACCTGATCGGTGACGACGAACACGGTTGGGGCGAAGGCGTGGTGTTCAACATCGAAGGCGGTTGCTATGCCAAGTGCATCGACCTGTCCGAGAAGAACGAGCCGGTTATCTGGAAGGCCATCAAGCACGGCGCCGTGCTGGAAAACGTCGTTATCGACGAGGCCGGGCATGCTGACTACACCAATGTCAGCCTGACCCAGAACAGCCGCGCCGCCTACCCGCTGGAGCACGTTGCCAAGCGTTCCGAGAAGAACCTGGGCGGCGAGCCCAACGCGGTCATTTTCCTGACCTGCGACCTGACCGGCGTATTGCCGCCCGTGTCGATCCTCAGCGAAGAACAAGCGGCCTACCACTTCCTGTCCGGCTACACCGCATTGGTGGGCTCGACCGAAATGGGTTCGGGCAGCGGCATCAAGTCGACCTTCTCCACCTGCTTCGGCGCACCGTTCTTCCCACGCCCGGCCGGTGAATACGCTGAACTTTTGATCAAGCGCATCCGTGGCTTCGGCTCCAAGGTCTACCTGGTCAACACCGGCTGGACCGGCGGCGGCTACGGTGTCGGCAAACGCTTCAACATCCCGACCACTCGCGGCGTCATCGCAGCGATCCAGAGCGGCGCGTTGATCGGTGCCGAAACTGAGCACCTCGACACCATCAACCTCGACGTGCCATTGGCCGTACCGGGCGTTGAGACCGGCCTGTTGAACCCACGTAACACCTGGGCTGACCAGGCGGCCTACGATGAAGCAGCGAAGGCGCTGGCCGGGTTGTTCGTCGAGAACTTCAAGAAATTTGAAGTGAGTGATGCGATCAAGGCTGCAGGGCCTAAGTTGTAAGATTCGTAAGTTGTGAAAAAGCCGCCCCTCGTGGGCGGCTTTTTTGTGCGCGACAGGTTGTATCCCACTCGCCGGATTTGCTCAGATCCCATGTGGGAGGGGGCTTGCCCCCGATTGCGGTGTAACAGTCAAAAGTTGATCACCTGACACGCTGCTATCGGGGGCAAGCCCCCTCCCACACTTGATTCTCGGTGTACTTAAGGTCAGCCCAGGTTTTCCAGCGTTTGCGTATTCCAGCTGTGGGTCTTGATCGCGAGGTAGAGCATGTTGATCGTCAGCGGCACTTTTTCGCCACGGCCCTTGGCCCGACGTTTGAGAAAGACATCAAACACCGGCGGGTTGAAGTAACGATAAGTGTCGAAGTCGCCCAGGTCGAGCGCGAATTCCTGCTCCAGCGCTTCCATCAGTTGCTTGGCCTCACTGCCATCACAGCCCAGGTCGAAGTTGAGTGAGGTTTGCAGGCGAATGGTCCTGTGCTTCGGCAGGCCAATTTCTTCGTGCAGCAGTTGCAGGAGTTGCTGCATGACGGGGTCTTCGGGGAAGCCGGGGGCGAGGTTCATGGTGGGGGCACGCAGGAGTGGGTGAGGCGGCTGGTTGCGGTGGAAGCGGTATTTGTTTCGGGTGATGAAGAGTGCCAAGCCTATCAGGAATATAAAGACAGGTAGGAGGGGTATTCTGAGAATCACCGCTACGTAGGGTAGTAGGAACGTCAAAATCAGGCCTGTTGCCAGACATATGACTGCGAAGCGTCTTCTGAGCATTGGGTCTGTGATTTGGTAGTGCAGCACCCAATAGATAACGAGAAAAGACGCAGATTGAAGGTAAAGGGCCATGTTACTAAGACTCGTCCGAGTAGACATGCATTGAGCGTGTTGAGCGCTGAAGCCCTATGCCTCCTTCAAGCAGGCATAGATTGTCTAAAGAATGCCGATTGTCAGGTAAAACAGTAAAGCGAGTCACTATGAAGATGACCCCATAGTGCCCGATGTATTGAGTCCTTTCGATATTCACAGGTTTCTGCCCAAAAAGTTGAGAGGGCGCTATTTTCAGTCAGCTGCGGGTAACTTCTGTAGAGGGTTGAGCGGGTCTTTGCAGCAGTTTGGGAAAGGGATGGCGCAACGTTTGGCGGTTTCCTACAGCGGACTTCGGCATTTATGGCTTGGCAATGATTTAACAGTCGAAGCCGCTCAATTGTAGGAGCGAGCTTGCTCGCGAAAAACTCAAGGACGCCGGTTTTTTTCTGATTTACCGCGTCATCGTTGACGATTTTCGCGAGCAAGCTCGCTCCTACATAGCGCGTTGCTTAGATTTGCGTCTGTTCAGGTTGCAGTTGTACGTGTTGCGCGGCTTCCAGCAAATCACAGCCGTCCTGAACCAGCAGGTACAAGGCGTTGATGATGTGTGAAATGTCTTTGAGGTCGGCGTGCTCGAAGGTCAGGCAGGAGAAGGTTTCGAGCAGGTCCGTAGCTGCGCGGATACGTTGGTGGGCGGCGGACTGTGTCCAGGTTGGTCAACCGGCAGGGATCACCCGGTACGCCCGAAGGCGTCCCAAACACAGCCGCCATGAAGCGTGTGGGCACGGAAGTGCCTACGACATCTGAGGGTGCGTATGCGATCTCTGTAACCGGGTGACCAAACCCGGTCGCTGATTTTGCAGCGAGGGGCGAACTATAGGTGGGTGTGGTGTGATGGTGCAATACAGGCAAAAGGCTGTTTAGCGTGGCCTACTGATACACCGCTCAAAAATCGCCTCCAGCCCCCGATAATCACACGCCACCGCATCGATATTCGCCGGTATCCATGCCGTATGTTTCACCAGCCACCAGTTCACCGAAAATCCGGCATTCACGATGATTTGTTCAAACAGAATCCGTTGCGCCCGGCCATTGCCTTCGCGGAAGGGGTGGATGACGTTGAGGTCGCCGTAGGCCTCGGCAATCCGCTTTACCAGTTCGGCTTGGCTTACGCCAACGAACCAGTTCGCTTCCTCCATATGCCGAATGATCTTCGCCGCTTCCGGCGGGATGCGTTCCGGGGTGCAGAACAGCGTTTCGCCCTTCTGGATGTTGACGCTGCGCAGTTCGCCAGCCCAATCGTAGATATCGCCAAACAGGGTGCGGTGGATGTGTTGCAGACGGTCAAGGTCGTAGGGCGGCGGGAAAAGAGGGAGGTTGCCTATGGCAATTTCGGATAATTCCCGCTCGGCCTGGTGCAGGCTGGTTTCGTCGAGCAAATCGAGGCGGTTGCGCAGGACGCTGCTACCGGGGTAGCAGTACGGATCCTGGCCCACCCCGTATTTGTCGAGCATCAGCGTTGGGTGCTGCGGTACTTGGCAAGGACGGCTTCGCGGGTCGGCAGCGGTTTGTCGACGTCGGCCGGTTGGGTGTCGAACCCTTCCAGGCGCAGGCTGGCCAGGTAGTTGGAACGGCGGATCTTGTGGTAATGATCCTGTTTTTGCTCAAACGTCAGTTCGCTCATTGCAGCGTACTCCTGGTTAGCAAGGCTTTGATTGTAGCGCAATGCATCAATGCACAGACAGGTTAAAAAACCACCAACAACCCTAACATGGGAGCGTGGGCAAGCCTCCTCCCTACATCTGGTTCTGCCGCCTCCTGCTATTCCCACGGAAAAATCCCACTTCGGCCCTGGGCCATCCCTCACCCTGTGTATCATCCTGTCTCTTTTTTCCATGCGACCTTTCTCGATTCGCTGAACTTACTGGGCTACGTTTTTAAGCCACGTTCAACGGTCAATGGAGTGACAGCCTATGCACGACACCCTCCAGCAGGTCTTCGGTTATCCGCAGTTTCGTCCGGGCCAGGAAGAAGCAGTCAGCGCCGTATTGGCCGGTCGCTCGGCGGCTGCGATTTTCCCGACCGGGTCTGGCAAGTCGCTGTGTTATCAACTTTCAGCCGTACTGCTGCCGCACCTGACGCTGGTGGTGTCGCCGCTGTTGGCGTTGATGCAGGACCAGTTGGGTTTCCTCAAGCGCCACGGTATTTCAGCGGGCAGTATCGATTCGGCCCAGAGCCGCGATGATGCCAACGATGTGATGGCCCGTGCGCGTTCGGGCGAGCTGAAAATCCTGATGATTTCCGTGGAGCGCTTGAAGAACGAGCGCTTTCGAAACTTCCTGCAAAGCGTGCAGATCTCCTTGCTGGTGGTGGATGAGGCGCACTGCATTTCCGAATGGGGCCACAACTTTCGTCCGGACTATCTGAAGCTGCCGGACTACCAGCGCCAGTTCAAGATCCCGCAGGCGCTGCTGCTGACGGCCACCGCCACTCCCAGCGTGATTGCCGATATGCAGGGCAAGTTTGCGATTGCGCCGCAGGACGTGATTACCACCGGCTTCTACCGGCCCAACCTCAACTTGCTGGTGGAGCCGGTGAGCGGCGCGGACAAGCGCCGTCGCCTTGTGCAATGGATGAGCGAGCGGGCCGACCAGCCCAGCATCGTCTACGTCACCCTGCAGAAAACCGCCGAGCAGATTGCCGAGCACCTGAACCGCAATGGCATCCAGGCCGAGGCGTATCACGCCGGGCTGCCCCACGATAAACGCGAGGGCATCCAGCAGCGTTTCATGGGCGGGCGCTCCAACTGCATCGTCGCCACCATCGCGTTTGGCATGGGCATCGACAAAAGTGACATCCGTAACGTGGTGCACTTCGACCTGCCAAAATCCATCGAGAACTACAGCCAGGAAATCGGCCGCGCCGGTCGCGATGGGCGGCCCTCCGACTGTCTGGTGCTGGCCAACCGCGACAGCCTCAATGTGCTGGAGAACTTCGTGTACGGCGATACGCCGGAGCAGGAGGGTATCCGTCGGGTGCTGGAAGAATTGCAGGCCGCACGTGGCGAGGGCCAGTGGGAGTTTTTGCTGAGGTCGTTGTCGGACCACAGCAATATTCGCGAGCTGCCGTTGAAGACCCTGCTGGTGCAGTTGGAGCTCAAGGGCGTGATCGCGCCGCGCTACGCGTTTTATGCCGAATACCGTTTCAAGTACCTGATCGAACCCGAGGCCTTGCTCGCACGTTTCTCCGGCGAGCGGCAGCAATTTGTCGCGGCGATCATCCAGGTATGCAAACGCGCAAAAACCTGGGCAACGGTGGATTTCGACGCGCTGTATCAGCAGCACAATGCCGAGCGCAATCGGGTGGTGAAGGCGCTGGATTACTTTCAGGAGCAGGGCCTGATCGAGCTGGAAAGCAAGCAGATGACCGAGGTCTACAGCCTGCTGAACACCGATTTCGATGCGCAGGTGTTGAGCAACGAGTTATACACAGGCTTCAAGCGCCATGAGACGACGGAGGTGGCGCGGATTCACGCCATGCTCGATCTGTTCGCCACCGAGCGCTGCCTTGGGCAACGTCTGGCACTGTATTTTGGCGATGAAAACGCCCCGCAGCGTTGCGGGCACTGCTCGGTGTGCCACGGCCATGTAGCGCACTTGCCGGCGCCGCCGAGCTTGCCGCCGCTTGTGGATAAAAACTTCATGGGGCTGTGCGGTGATTTTATCCACAGGCATCATGAGTACACCGGCCAATTACCGGGAGCGCAGCGGCTGACGCGCTTTCTGGGCGGGATCAGCGTGCCGTTGTTCACCAAGTTGAAAGCGCGGGGCATTCCCGGTTTCGCCGCACTGGAGGACTACCCCTACGCCGAGGTATGCGAGTGGGCCGAGGCCCATCTGAATGAGTTGTAAACCCACTTTCACCCGAGGTGCCCATGCCTGACTCAGTGCCACAACGTGCCGACTATCCCCACTTTCAGCCGATCATCACGCGCTGGCACGATAACGATGTGTATGGCCATGTGAACAATGTGACCTACTACAGCTTCTTCGACACCGCAGTGAATACCTACCTGATCGAACAAGGCGGGTTGGATATCCATGACGGTGAAGTGGTTGGGTTTGTGGTGAGTTCAGCGTGTGATTATTTTGCGTCGATCGCTTTTCCCGAGCGCATCGAAATCGGCTTGCGGGTGGGCAAGTTGGGCAACAGTTCTGTGCAGTATGAGTTGGCGGTGTTCAAGGCCGGCGAGGAGGAGGCCTGTGCGGCGGGGCGCTTTGTGCATGTGTTTGTCGATAGGGCCTCGAACCAGCCGGTGACGATTCCGGGGCTGTTGCGCGAGGCGTTGCAGCGGTTGGTCGCCTGACCAAATGTGGGAGGGGGCTTGCCCCCTCCCACATGGGATCTTCTGTGTTCGTCAGGCGTTAGTCATCATAGCGATGATGGCGCTTGTGCTTGTTCTTGCGATGCCCATAGGCATGACCGCGGCCTGGGTGATCATCGCGATAGTAGCGACGGTCGTCACGGCCACGATAACGGCGG
>NZ_CVTU01000078.1:0-10290 GCF_900004965.1 Pseudomonas sp. 44 R 15 | reverse complement strand
TTTGGTGGACTTGTTCCCTCGCAGCGGACGCCAAGAAGCGATATTTTAATCGCAACCTTGGAGGCACCTATGTCACAGCAAACCCGCCGCAGTTACACCGACGACTTCAAAGCTCAGGCAGTGACACTCGCTGAAAGCATTGGTCGAGGAGAAGCAGCTCGACAGTTGGATATTTCGGTCAAAACCTTAGGTAATTGGCTGGACGCCGCACGCAACGGGCGTCCTCTCAGTTCTCCTGCCCGGCATCCGGTCTCTGACCTGGAAAGCGAGCTGGCTCGGCTTCGAGCTGAAAATGCCACGCTCAAAATGGAGCGAGAAATCCTAAAAAAAGCGACGGCGTTCTTTGCCAGAGAGTCCAACTGAGATACGCCTTCGTCGCCCGTGAACGGACTCACTTTCCAGTCAGGCTGTTATGTCGAGTGATGGAGGTCTCGGTGTCGGGCTTTCACGGCTATTTGAAACGCCGGGAACGTCCTGATCCAGACGCTGAAATTCGCCTGGAAATTCGTGCGATTCATCATGCCAGTCGCGGCACTTATGGGCGCCCGCGGATGGTCAAGGCACTTCATAACCGATCTTTTTCAGTTGGGCATAAGCGAGTGGCCCGGTTGATGCGAGAAGAAATGTTGCGAGGGAAAATCAAGGCTCGGTTCAAACACTCGATGGATAATCGGTATATCCAGCCAATTTCCGACAACGTGTTGAAACGACGTTTTTCTGTGACAAGCCCAACTCCCGCGTGGGTGGGCGATATCACCTATATTTCGACGCGTCAGGGGTGGCTATATTTGGCCGTGGTGCTGAGTATCCAAACACGCCAGGTACTCGGTTACAGCCTGTCGGAACGGATGCCTGAGGGTCTGGTGCAGCAGGCTTTTTTGAACGCCTGGACGAATACACCAGTTGATCAGGGTGTAATTTTTCACTCTGATAGAGGTCGGCAATACACGGGCAGCGGTTTTCGCAGCATGATCTTGGACAGGGGTTTTGTGCAAAGCATGAGCCGTAAGGGCAACTGCTGGGATAACGCTGTAGCAGAGAGCTTTTTTGCCACACTCAAGAAGGAAGAAGCTACCGGTGTGTATCCCAGCAAAGCACAGGCTCACGCATCTATCGCGAGCTACATCCATGGTTTTTACAACCCGACACGGCTGCACTCGGCGCTGGGATACAGCTCACCTAATGACTACGCAAAGCAACTGAAGCAAACTGCTTAACGCTCGCTTTATGGCGTACGTTTTGAGGGAGCAAGTCCATGGTTACTTTGGGGCTTTTCCAAAGTGACCCGCCGTCAGGGCGGAACCCTAAGTAGCCGTTACCGCAGAAACGGATATGTACTCAACTCAATCCACCATCCTGGTCGGCCCAGAGGCCGCCATCGGGGGCAAGCCCCCTCCCACATTTGGACCAAGGTGTGTCAGATGGATACCCGTCGGTTGAGAGGCCACCATCGGGAGCCCCCCTCCCACACTTGGATTTCACTCAGTCCAGATCACGCGCATCATGGCGCTCAGCCAACTGATCGTCGCCCGACACCCGATTCACCCGCCGCCCACGCTGCACCGCCGGCCGCGCATCGATCGCATCGGCCCAGCGCAACACATGCTTGTACTCATGCACCGACAGAAACTCCGCCGCCCCATACAAACGCCCTTTCACCAACCCGCCGTACCAGGGCCAGATAGCGATATCGGCAATGGTGTATTCATCCCCGGCAATGTACTCGCTCACCGCCAGGCGCTTGTCCAGCACATCCAGCTGACGCTTGGCCTCCATGGCAAAGCGATTGATCGGGTACTCCATTTTGCTCGGCGCATACGCATAGAAATGCCCGAAGCCGCCGCCCAGATACGGTGCGCTGCCCATCTGCCAGAACAGCCACGACAGGCACTCGGCACGCGCCGCAGGTTCGGCGGGAAAGAACGCCGCGAATTTTTCGGCCAGGTATTGCAGGATCGCGCCCGACTCGAACACGCGAATCGGCGCCGCGCCGCTGTGGTCCATCAACGCCGGAATCTTCGAATTCGGGTTGACCCCCACGAAGCCGCTGCCGAACTGGTCGCCGTCGCCGATCTTGATCAGCCAGGCGTCGTATTCGGCGCCGGTGTGCCCGAGGGCCAGCAACTCTTCGAGCAGGATGATGACCTTCTGCCCGTTGGGCGTGGCCAGGGAATACAGCTGCAAGGGATGCTTGCCCACCGGCAGCGCTTGCTCATGGGTGGCGCCGGCGATGGGCCGGTTGATGCTGGCGAAGGTGCCGCCGCTTTCGGCGTCCCAGGTCCAGACCTTGGGGGGTACGTAGTCAGCCATGTTCAATGCTCCTGGAGCGCTTGCGATCAACGAAGGGTTTGAGACTAAACCAAAGACGGGTGGTGCGTCACACTCAGGTCACCGTCCTGCCCTGGTACCTGCACACGCAGTGCGATGAGCAACGCCGCGAGCAGCATCAACACACCCGCCCCGACAAACACCCCACCAATGCCGCTGACGCTGAACATCAACCCGCCACCGGCAGCGCCCGCAGCGATGGCCGACTGCACCGACGCCACCACCATGCCTCCGGCACTTTCGGCCTGATCCGGCACCGCACGCGCGACCCAGTTCGACCACGCCACCGGCACGCCGCCAAACGCCATGCCCCAGAGCGCCAGGAGCAGCGCCTGGGTCGGCAGTGACGCAGGCAGCCAGACCAACGCCAGTGCCGCAACGCCCACCAGTACCGGCATCAACACCAGCGTTGCCCGTGGGTGGCGCACCAGCAACCAACCGGCAAACAGCGTGCCGGCGAAGTTCGCCACGCCGAAACCCAGCAGCATCAGCGCCAGCCCTTCGGTGCCAACCCCGGTGGTGCTTTCCAGGAACGGCCGGATATAGGTGAACAGCGCGAAATGCGCGGTGTGCACCAAGACGCAGCCGAACATGCCCATGGCGATGCCGGGGCGCAGCAACACGTGCAGCACGGTGCGCAGGCGCGCGGTGCCATTGGGCGCCAGGCGCGGCAGCGTAAATGCCTGGAACGCCAGGGTCACCACGCCGACGGCGGCCGCCGCGATAAACGCACTGCGCCAGCCGTACAGGCCACCCAGGTAGCTGCCCAGCGGCACAGCGACCACGGTGCCCAATGCGATCCCGCTGAAAATGATCGACAGCGCCCGGGGCAAGGACGCCGCAGGCACCAGGCGCATCGCCACCGCCGCCGCCATGCTCCAGAAACCGCCAAGGGCAATGCCCAGCAGGATGCGCATCAGCAACAGCACCGTCAGGCTGGAGGACAGCGCCACCAGCAGGTTGGAGGCGATCATCAGCGTGGAAAAGCCCAGCAGCACGATCCGCCGGTCGATACCACGGGTCAGCCCGGGCACCAGCAAACCAGCGAACAGCGCCACTACCGCCGTCACCGTGACCGCTTGCCCGGCCAGTGCCTCTGTAACGCCCAGGTCCAGGGCCATCGGCGTCAACAGGCTGGCCGGCAAATACTCAGCCGTGAGCAAGCCGAACACCCCCATCGCCAGGGAAAATACCGCCATCCAGGCCGGCTCTGCCACAACGCCTGCAGGCGCATGGGCTGCACAATCAGTCATAACAAGTCTTCCTACAGTCATTAACGTGGCGCTCAGTCTAGGTAGGCCCGCCTGGATGATCTATGATGCAGAACCTTGATTATTTGACTGAAACCCCGAATATGACTTCAGTGGACGCTTTCACCGCCTCCTCCGACCTGATCAATGAATTGCTGCGCGGCATGCGCCTGCGGGGTGTGCAGTACCGGCGCATCCAGGCCGGGCCTACGTTCGGCATGGCCTTTGGTGCCAAGCCGGGCCATGCCTATTTTCACTTCCTCGCGGCCGGTCACGCCACGCTGCGTGCCGAGGACGGCAGCCTTTTCGCCCTGTCGGCCGGCAACGCGGTGTTCGTCTCCCACGGCGGCGCGCACGCGCTGTTATCCGCGCCGGATGCGGCTGTGCAGGACATCAGTGATTTCGACAGCGCACCGCTGGGGGATACCGTCTGCGCCGTGAACGCCTCACCCGATACCGTCCCCGACAGGCTGTTGTTCAGTGCATGTATGGAGTTCGAGCTCGGCAGCCTCCAGGGGCTCGGCAACCTGATGCCCGCCCTGATGCTGATCGATGCCGCAGGC
The DNA here is from genome assembly GCF_900004965.1 of Pseudomonas sp. 44 R 15. NCBI lineage: Bacteria > Pseudomonadati > Pseudomonadota > Gammaproteobacteria > Pseudomonadales > Pseudomonadaceae > Pseudomonas > Pseudomonas sp. 44 R 15. Next base: position 6,149 of record NZ_CVTU01000078.1, on the reverse strand, counting down.
CAGCGTTACCCGGGGCTGATGCCGATTCTGGCGGTCATGGAACGCGAAGTGTCCACGGCGCGCGTGGGTTATGCCGGCATCCTCGCGCGCCTCGCCGATGTGGTGGCGGCGATGATCGTACGGGGTTGGGTCGAGTGCGCCTGTGGCAACGCCTCGGGTCTGGTGGCGGCGTTACGCGATCCGCGCCTGGCCCCCGCCCTGCTCGCCTTGCATCAGCAACCGGGCCACGACTGGAGCGTGGCGCAGCTTGCCGCCCAGTGTCACACCTCGCGCTCGGTGTTCGCCGATCGCTTCCAGGCCGCCCTCGGCGTACCGCCGCTGCGCTATACCACGGAACTGCGTATGCGCCTGGCCAGCCAATGGCTGACCCTGGAGCGCATGCCCATCGACACCGTGGCGCAACGCCTCGGCTATACCTCCCAGGCGGCGTTCAGCCGTGCCTTCAAGCGCATTACCGGACAGCCGCCCGGCGCGGCCAGGCGTTCGATATGAAGGCCTGGAGCAGCACCGCTTTTCAAATGTGGGAGGGGCGGTGCGACGATTCGACTTGCCCCCGATGGCGGTGTACCAGTCAACATATAAGCTGGCTGACACACCGTTATCGGGGGCAAGCCCCCTCCCACACTTCATCCTCATCGTTTGATAGTCGCGTTTCTACACCCAACCACCATCCACGATAAAGTTCTGCGCCGAACACATCGCCGAGGCGTCGGAAGCCAAAAACAGCGCCATATTAGCGATATGCTCAGGCATCACACTGCCCGGCAGGCACTGGCTGCGGGCGATCAGCTCGCGGGCGGCGTCGTCCACCCACAGGGCCAGTTGTTTTTCCGTCATCACCCAGCCTGGCACCAGCGTGTTGACGCGGATGCGGTGCGGCCCCAGCTCCCGAGCCAGGCCGCGGGTCATGCCATGGGCGGCGGCCTTGCTGGCGGCGTACACCGGGTAGCCGGCGGAGGCCATCATCCAGCCGACAGAGCCGAGGTTGATGATCGAGCCGCCACCGGCGTGTTTCATCATCGGTGCCACGGCCTTGGCGGCAAAGAACGCGTGCTTGAGGTTGACCGCAATCAGGCGGTCGAACATCTCCGAGTCGATTTCCTCCAAGGTATGGCGCACATCGTTCGCGGCGTTGTTGACCAGTACCGTGATCGGGCCCAGGGAGTGTTCGAAGCGCCCGATCGCGGCGCGATAGCCAATCTCGTCGGTGATATCGCAGCATTCGAACTCGACGGTATGCCCCTTGGAGTTCAACAGTGCCGCCAGGCGTTCGCCCTGGCTTTGTGCGCGGTCCACGAAGGCCACCTTGGCGCCCTGGGCCGCGAAGGCCCGCACCATGAATTCGCCGATGCCGGAGGCCCCGCCGGAGATCATTACGGTCTTGCCCTTGAGGTCGGGATACAGGGCGTGCTCAGTACTCATAACGTGATGCCTCGATCAATTAGTCTTATTTTATTTTACGAAATCGGCGTTAAAGGCTATAAATTCGCTGTCCAAGTGACGAAATATCGCACATTAGTAGAACTATTCAATCCTAAAACAACAAAAGGAAGTTCGACCATGAAGCACCCTCGATACCTGCTGTCCGGCCTGGCGCTGTCCATGCTGATCGCCAGCGGCGGCGCACATGCCGCCGGCTTGAGCAGCGAACACAAACCCTTCGGCAAAACCAACGACGGCACGGCCGTCGAACAATACGTGCTGCGCAACAGCCATGGCATGCAAGCCACGGTGATTACCTACGGCGGTGTGCTGCAGTCGCTGAAGGTGCCGGACAAACACGGCAAGGTCGACGACGTGGTGCTGGGTTTTGACGACGTGCAGGGCTACCAGGCCGGCACCGCGTTTTTCGGCGCGACCATTGGCCGCTTCGGCAATCGCCTGGCCGGCGGTGCCTTTGAACTCGACGGCAAACGCTACCAGGTGCCGCTCAACGACGGCCCCAACTCGCTGCATGGCGGCGCCCAGGGCTTCGACAAGCAGGTGTGGCAAGCCAAGCCGCTCAAGGACAAGGATTCGGTCGGGGTCACCCTCACCTACCTGTCCAAGGACGGTGAAATGGGCTTCCCCGGCAACCTGAAAACCGAAGTCACCTATCGCTTGAACGACAAGAACGAACTGCACATCGATTACACCGCCACCACCGACAAACCGACCGTGCTCAACCTCACCAACCACAGCTACTTCAACCTGGCCGGCGCGGGCAATGGCGACATCCTCAAGCAGGTCGCCACCCTGCACGCCAGCCATTACACACCGGTGAACGCCACCCTGATCCCCACCGGCGAACTGGCGCCGGTCAAGGGCACGCCGATGGACTTCCTCAAGCCCACACCTATCGGCCAGCACATCAAGGACGACCACCCGCAGCTCAAGTTTGCCGAACCGAAACAGGGCGGGTTTGACTTCAACTGGGCGCTGGATACCAAGGGTGACGTCAAGCAGCTGGCGGCCGAGGTGCATGACCCCGAGTCGGGTCGACGCTTGCAGCTCTACACCAGCGAGCCTGGGGTGCAGTTCTATACCAGCAACTTCCTGGACGGTTCGATGAAGGGCAAGGGCGGCAAGGCGTACCAGCATTGGAGCGGGTTTACTTTGGAAACCCAGCATTTTCCGGATGCGCCTAACCAGCCTGGTTTTGCCTCGACTCGCTTGAACCCAGGGCAAACCTACACCCAGAACACCATTTTTAAATTCACTGCCGATTAAAACTGTGGGAGGGGGCTTGCCCCCGATTGCGGTGGGTCAGCTACAGATGCATCAACTGACTCACCGCTATCGGGGGCAAGCCCCCTCCCACATTTAGTCCTCACATGGCATAACTCAGCGTTGTTTCATGCGGTCGATGACCACGGCCAGCAACAGGATCGAGCCGCGAATCACGTACTGGTAGAAGGTGTCGATGTTCTTAAGGTTCATCGCATTCTCGATGATCGCCAGGATCAACACCCCGGCAATCACATGGCGAATCATGCCGATACCGCCACTCAATGACACCCCGCCCAGCACGCACGCCGATATCACCGTCAGCTCGAAGCCCTGGCCGATCATCGGCTGGCCGGAGGTCATGCGCGAGGCCAGGATCACACCGGCCAACGCGCCGATCAAACCGTGCACGGCGAAGATCAGGATCTTGGTGCGATCAACGTTCACGCCGGCCAGCAACGCCGCTTCCGGATTACCGCCGATGGCCATGGTGTTGCGCCCGTAGGTGGTGTAATTGAGCAACCAGCCGAAGAACAGGAAGCACACGATGGTGATCAGGATCGGCACCGGCACGCCGAACAACTGGCCGTTGCCGAACACGAAGAACTGATCCTGGGACACGCCCACCGCTTTGCCGTCGGCAAAAATATAGGCCAGGCCACGCACGATCTGCATGGTCGCCAGGGTCGTGATCAACGCGTTGACCCGCAGCTTGGCAATCACGATGCCGTTGATCAAGCCCACCATCAGGCCCATCAACAGCGCTGCGCCGATGCCCAGCATCACGCTGTCGGTGTCGCGCATCACAATCGCCGCCACCACGCCGGCGCAGGCAATCACCGAGCCCACCGACAAGTCGAAGTGCCCGGAAGCCAGGCAGAACAGCATGGTGCACGCGGCAATGCCCACCGTGGAAATCGCCAGGCCCAGCCCGCGCATATTCAGCGGCGAGAGGAAGTTATCGATCAACAAGGCACACAGCACAAAGATGCCTATCGCCGCCAGCAGCATGGCCCAATTGTCGAGCAGTGCGCGCAGATCGAGGGGTTTGCGTGCCGAGGGCAACGCGTTGTTTTGAAGGGTCATGGTCGTCTCTCAGTTCGCCAGGCCGCGCGGCAAGGCCAGCTGCAGCAGGTTGGATTCAGTCGCGTTTTCGCGCAGTTGTTCACCGCGCATGGCGCCTTCGCACAGCACCAGGATGCGGTCGGAAATGCCCATGACTTCCATCAGGTCGCTGGACACTACGATCACCGCGATACCTTGGGCCGCGAGGTTGTGGATGATCTGATAGATCTCCGATTTGGCGCCGATGTCGATACCGCGCGTGGGCTCGTCCAGCAGCAGCACCTTCATCGGCATCGACAGCCAGCGGCCGAGAATGGCCTTCTGTTGGTTGCCGCCGGACAGGTACATGATTTTCTGTTCGGCGCTCGGCGTCTTGACCTTCATGGCCTTGATTTGCCCGTCGGCGTTGCCCTTTTCCCAGCCATCGCGCAGCAGCCAGCCGAACGCCGAATGCGCGCCACGGGCACTGATGTTGATGTTTTCGGCGACGCTGGACAGCGGAATGATGCCCTCCTTCTTGCGGTCTTCCGGGCACAGCAGTACGCCGGCCGCGATGGCATCGCGCGGTGAGCGCAATTGCAGCGGCTCACCGCACAGCTCCAGATGGCCGGCACTGGCGCGTTCCAGGCCGCTGAGCAGGCGGAACAGTTCCGTGCGCCCTGCCCCCACCAAGCCGAACAGGCCTAGGATTTCGCCTTTGCGCACGTTGAAACTGATCGGCGCGCGCAGGCCGGGACCGAGCAGGCCGTCGACCTTGAGCGCCACTTCGCCGTGCTCGCGCGGGCGATAGTCGTAGATGTCCTGGATATCGCGGCCGACCATGCAGGTCACCAACTGATCGTGGCTCAGCGCGCTCATGTCCTCGAAGGTGCGCACGAAGCGCCCGTCCTTGAATACCGTCACCGCATTGCAGATACGGAACACTTCTTCCATGCGGTGCGAGACATAGAGCACCACTTTGCCCTCATCGCGCAGGCGCGTGATGATCGCCATCAAGCGATCAATCTCACGGGCGGACAGGCTGCTGGTCGGCTCATCGAAGGCAATCACATGGGCGCCACGGGACAACGCTTTGGCGATTTCCACCAGTTGGCGCTGGCCCAGGGACAGGCGCCCGAGCTTTTCCTGGGGATCGATTTCATCGGCCAGGCCCTTGAGGCACGCCAGCGCCTGCTGGCGCAGCACGCCGCGGTTGACCACGCCAAAACGCGACGGCAAATGCCCGAGGAACAGGTTTTCGGCCACGGTCATTTCCGGCACCAGGTGCAGCTCCTGATGGATCACCGCCACGCCGCTGGCAATGCTGTCGGCGGCGTTCTTGAAGACCATGGTTTGCTCGCCGATCTGCACCGTGCCGCTGCTGGGAATATAGGCGCCGCCGAGGATCTTCAGCAGCGTCGATTTACCCGCACCGTTCTCGCCCATCAGGGCGTGCACTTGCCCCGGGTGCGCGGTGAAGCTGATGCCATCGAGCGCCTTGACCCCAGGAAAGGTTTTGCCGATACCGTCAAAACGCAGGGCCGCAGCGGTCATTTCCACAGCCCGATCTTGGTCAGTTCTTCCTGGAAGTTGGCGCGGGTGATCAGGGTCACTTCGTCCATGGCGGTGTATTTGGCGGGCTCTTTACCGGTGGTGACCCACTCGTACATCGCCAGCGCGGTGTTGTAGCCCTCGATATGCGGGCTTGGCAGCATCGAGCCGAAGAAGCCGCTGTCGGCTTTCTTCAATTCGCCGATGGCGTCGGTGCCATTGATGCCGATACCGATGACGTTGGCGGCCTTGAAGCCGGCGCTTTCAGTGGCACGTACGCCACCGAGCACGGTGTTGTCGTTCATGCCGCCGATGATCAGGTTTTTCGCGCCGCTGGGCAGCTTGACCAGGGCCGAGTTGGTGGCGTCCATGCTGCCGGGCACGTCGAGGGTTTTAAGCGCGGCGGTGAGGATATGGTCCTTGGGAATGCCGGCTTCTTCCAGAGATTTGATCGAGCCGTCGGTGCGTTTCTTGCCGGTGTCGAGTTCGTTGAAGGTGTTGATCACCGCGTAGGTGTCCTTCCAGTCCCAGCCGCGTTTTTTCGCTTCGGCGGCCATGGCGGCGCCCTGCTTCTGGCCCACTTCAAACGCCGCCATGCCCAGGTACGGCACGTCTTCCATGAAGTTGCCCTTGGCATCGACGAAGCGGTCGTCCACGGCCATCACTTTGAGGCCGTTGACCTTGGCCTTGGCGACAATCGCCGGGCCGAGGGACACATCCGGCGGGCAGATCACAAAGCCCTTGGCGCCGTTGGCGGCCAGGCTGTCGATGGCCGACAGGGTTTTCTCGCCATCCGGCACGGCGATCTTGATCACGGTGAAACCGTGTTCCTTGCCGGCTTTTTCGGC
>NZ_CVTU01000054.1:0-103524 GCF_900004965.1 Pseudomonas sp. 44 R 15 | reverse complement strand
GCGCCGCGTTCAATCAGGAAACACGCGTTATCGTTGACGTTTTTCGCGAGCAAGCTCGCTCCTACAGAGGGCGATGTACGCTTAACTGAACAGCGTGCTCCGCCGCCAAGGGTATTCAGCAAGCGGGAGACGCATCACGCTTGTCGGACCGCTCTTACGCAACTTTCGGGTTGCGTCCGATGAACCCCGCCGCTAACCTTCGCGAGTCGCTGCAAAATCAGCGAACGGGTGTGGAAGCCCGAACTCTCCAGGCGTATAAGCGCCCATAGCCTTAGCGGGCGCTTTTTTCATGCCCGCTATAAAATGTTATGGCGGCTGTGCGCGGGGCACCTTCGGGTGCGCCGGGGTCCTGGAGTCCGGTCTTCCACACCTGCGTACAGTCGCCACCCATCATGTGGAAGTGATTGTGGCGGCTCCTTTAAACTCCAGGAGCAAACGTATGAAAAAAGTCACGCCCAACCCCCCGCCATCCCCCTCGGATGACAACCTGCAATTACCCCCCGATGTCATCTTCTCCATCCGGCCCGGCCTCAGCACTGAAGCCGCCTTGAGCAATGCCAGCGAAATGCTGGAGTCAGCGACTGTCTGCGCATATGACTGCGCCGAACACGTGGATGGCGCCAGTCGCAATCATGTATTGGCCGTGGTGCAGATGATCGAAATAGCGAAACTGCTGGTGGACGATGCGCTGAATCGGGAATGCCCGGTCGCCTGATCCGGAACGTGGGAGCTGCCGAGCTTCAGCGAGGCTGTGACAGCTCCCACATCGGATCTGCGACCGCGCCTGGCTACCCGATTCCCATCGCCAGGCTATAGGGTGAAAACTCCGCGAACTGCCAACGCAATGCCAAGGCCGCCGGACGCCGGATCACCTGTTCCACGGTCACCGTCCACAACCGCTGCGCCCCCTCGAACTCGGCCACCTGCGGCCCGCTGAGGATCAGCGAGGTACGCCCCGCCACGTGCAGCACATCCCCCGACTCGAAATCGATGAACAACAACCCCGCCACCGGATTGGCTTGCAGGTTGCCCAGTGTGTTGAAGAACAGGTTGCCGGCAAAATCGGGGATGGTCAGCACATTGCCCTGCACCCGCACGAATCCAGTGTTCCCGCCCCGATGAGAGACGTCCACCGAACGCTCGCCGTGCAGGTCGACATAGCTGGCGACGAAGAAGGTGTCGGCGTTGCGGATCATGTGCTGATCGGCGCCATCCAGGCTGTCGCTGCGCTCGGCCACGTTGGCGGGTTTGCGCGCAATCGTGTCGACCGGGCGCAGCTGGATATATTTGGGGCAGTTACCGAAACTGTGCACCACGTCGACCGCGAAGCCTTCGTGATCCACTGCGCCAATGCGACCATTCATGCGATTGCGCCGGCGGGTGTTCAGGTCGATACCAAGCACGCCAACGGCTGCGCCCGCCGTGATTCCCGCGCGCGCCGGATCGCTGTTGCAGGGCAGGCTGTCGATCTGCAACCGGTAAGGGTCAGGTGAATGCGCGAACCCGGGCGCGCCTTCGAGCATCGTCGCCCACGGGGTGCCCTGTTCATCCACCGCGCCCAGCACCAGGTACGGCAGCAAGGGATAGAAATCGCGATGCTGCTCGGGCAGATGATCGCGTATCACCTTCGGGCCGATCACGGCCATGCGCTCGGCCGCGCCGGCACTGGCTTGCAGTTGCCGTTCGCCGGCATGCCAGGGGGATTGCTCGATTGAGTTCATGACGGCCGCCTCTCGTTGGATAGCTGGATGCTGCGCCTAGGCTTACGCCGAGAGAATGACCAGCCCAGGCAATCCACTATTACGCCAGCTGAAATGCCGGGTGGCCGCGCAATGCCGTTACACACTCATCGACAAAACTGCGCACGCGCATCGATGCATGGCGACCTTCGCGATAGACCACCTGCACCGGCACCGCAGGCGGCTCAAAGCCTGGCAATACGCGACGCAGCCGGCCACTTGCCAGGTGCTCGTGCACCGGATAGTTCAAGCACCGCACCAGCCCCGCGCCCTGCACGGCCGCATTGATCGCACCTTGCACCGTGGCGCAGCGCAGGCGTGCGCGGGCCTTGAGCTGAGAGTGCGCGAAGTCCCACTGCACCGGGTCGGCATCGGCGATCAGATGGTGCTGCCTGAGTGCGTCGGGGTGCAGCGGTTCGCCGTGGGCGGCCAGGTAGCCGGGACTGGCGCAGAGGACATGCCGCACATGCCCCACCGGTCGCGCGATCAACGACGAGCTGGGCAACTCGCCCACCAGCACCGCCACGTCCAGCCCTTCCTCATGCAGGTTCGGGTAGTAGTCGTGGTAGTGGGCGACCAGGCGCACCAGCGGGTAGCGCTCCATGTACGCGGCCAGTACCGGCGCCATCACATAGCGGCTGAACAGCAACGGCATGAATACGCGCAGATTGCCCTGGGCCTGGCTATGCAAGCCCTTGGCCGACGCTTCGGCCACCTCCACCGCCGCGAGCAAGCGCACGCAGTCGGCCATGTAGGCAGTGCCGGCGTCGGTGAGGCTGACCCCACGGGTGCTGCGCTGTAACAACCTCACCCGCAAACGCGCTTCCAGACGCGCAAGCGCGCGCACCAGGGTCGGGCCCGAGACGTGCGCCAAGCGCGCCGCCGCCGCCAGGCTCGGTTGCCCGGCCAGCGCCGCGAACAACTGCATATCGCGATAGCGCTCCATCAGCCGCGCGGCTTTTTCATCGGTTTCAGGGCCATGTCATGCCCCAGGCGCTCGGCCAGAAAATCAACGAATGTGCTGACCTTGGCCGGCACCCGCCCGTTGTTCTGGAACACCACCCGGATCGGCAGCGCGGCCGGCTCGAAATCCTGCAGGACAATCTCCAGCTCACCCGCCGCCACCGCTGCCGCGACCTGATAGGACAGCACCCGGGTCATGCCCCACCCCAGCCGCGCCAGGGCGACTGCGGCATTGTTTGCAGTGACCGCCAGGCGCGGTTCGATCGGCACCGTCAGCGGCAGGCCGTCGTCGACGAAGGCCCATTCATGCACGCGCTGGCTGGCGGATGAGGCGACGATCTTCGCTTCGTGCAACTGTTCGGGCCGCAGGGGTCGCCCATGCCGCGCCAGGTAAGCGGGCGACGCGCACACGACCCGGCGCACTTCGCCCACTTCGATCGCCTGCTGCCCCGGCTCGGGCAGATGACCGATGCGCACGGCCACGTCGACACCTTCGTCATTCATATTGACGACGCGGTCGACCAGCAGCGCATTGATGTTCACCTGGGGAAAACGGTCCAGATACTCCCCCAGCGCGGGCGCCACGAACAGCTCGCCGAACAGCACCGGGGCGGTCAGGTTCAGTTGCCCGCAGGGGATCGAATAACTGCCCGCTGCCGCTTCCTCCGCCTCGCTCAGCTCGGCAAGGATACGCCGGCAGTCTTCCAGGTAACGCTGGCCGGCTTCGGTCAGGTGCAGGCTGCGGGTGGTGCGCGCCAGCAACTGGGTGCCGATGCGTTGTTCCATGGCGGCAATCGCCCGGGTCACGCTGGGTGGCGAGGTGTTCAGACGCCGCGCGGCGGCGGCAAAACCTGCCTCTTCGGCCACCGCGACGAACACCTGTATTTCATGAAAACGGTCCATCGACACCCCTTTGAGTATTACGCTGATTGCAGCCCCACCACCGTGCGCGGCATAGCGACGAAACCCGGCAATGCTTCGATGCTGGCGAGCCAGGCGCGCACCTGAGGATAGTCGGCCAGCGACACGTTGCCCTCCGGTGCATGGGCCACGTAGGTGTAGAAGGCGATATCGGCAACGCTCGGCAAGTCACCGGCCAGAAAGCGGCTCTCGCCCAATTGCTGCTCCACCACGTTCAATAGGGCGTGAGCGTGGTTGATCGCAACGGCCGTGTCCACCTGGGCGCCAAACACCGTAGCCAGGCGCGCCGTGGCAGGCCCGGCATACAATTGACCGGCCGCCGCCGAGAGCCAACGCTGCACACGTGCCTGCCCGACCGGATCAGCGGGCAGCCACTGGCCGTTGCCATAGGTGTTGGCGAGGTACATCAGGATCGCGTTGGAGTCGGCCAGCACCGTGCCGCCGTCGTCAATCACCGGCACCTGGCCGAAGCGGTTGAAGGAGGCGAGGAATTCGGGTGTTTTGTGGGCGCCCTGCTTGAGGTCCACCAGGATAAATTCCATGGGCAGGCCCAGCAGGGACAGCATCAGTTCGACCCGGTGGGAGTGGCCGGACAGGGGGAAACCGTACAGTTTGATCGCAGGCATGACGAACTCCAGGGCGTGGTCGACCGAGTATTCGTGTCGATGGCTGCAATGTTCTTATGTGCCAACCGTCAATGGAATGGCCAGATTTCACAATCCAGCATTTCATAAAATGAAACAGTAACTCACTCCCCACTCTATGCCGCTACCTGGCAGCCAGATAAGCGCCCTGCAACTCAAGTGTGCGAATGCTGCGGTAATCCGCCTCGATCACTGCCGGGTCGGGGTGTACCAGATACACCGTGCCGGGTTGGCTGAACACATCCTGAGTCACGTCTATGCGCTGGCCGTTCTCAACGTAAAACACAGCCTCGAAGAACGACTCAAGTTTGAGCAGTTCCCTCAAAAATACGTCCTTTTCGAAATAGCCTTCCGAGCGGTTGATCAAGCAGACATTGTAGGTATGTTGCAGACGCTGGTAACCCACTTCACCCGCTGAACGCTGCTCAAATGCCGCAGGTTGCATAAGGGATAGAACCACAGCATCGATCTGACCCAGGCCAGTGGTCAGCTTTGAAACCCCGGGTCGAAGAATGCCGTCAGTGCGAGCAGCGATTTCCACCAGTTTCGGTCCGTCTTCGGTGAGCATGACCTCTGCATGGCTGGGACCGTTTCGAATGCCCAGGCACCGCACCACGGCTCGCGTGTAGTCGACAAGAATTGAATAAACCGGCGTGTCAGGCCCAATCAGTTCGTCAATATCGTAGAGAATGCCGCCGCTCGCCGTTCGCTGTTTTCGGTAACGTACGACCTCGGTGACAAGCTGTCGGCCGTTGAGTGAGACCATATTGACCACATACTCCCTCCCCGCCAGGTACTCCTGAATCAGCACCTGCGTGTTGGGAATATTCAACTTGTTGGTCGTCCCCAGCAAACGCTCGACAGCAGCCTTGCAGGCGTACATATCTTCACAGATGAACACACCATCGGCGCCTGCGCTTTCAAGCGGCTTGATGACCACAGGGAAGCGTCCGTGCTCATCGATCCAGTGTTGAACAGGCTCCCAGCCGTCAGCAATGAACTGCCGCGCCGCAGGCAGTTGCGCCTGGGTTATGCACTGAATCATTTCGTACTTGTTTCGACGTGCGTTGGTTTTATCGAAGCGATTGCGATAAGGCAGTTGCAATTGCTCGTTCAACCGGTCAGCCAGCAACACACCCGTTTCTGCACCTGCAAGAATGAACTGCGGTTTGAAACGCTGGAGTTGCGCCAAGGTCATTTCAACGTCGCGATTGACGATCATCCGCTCATAGAGCGCACAGTCAAAACCTTTGTAATAGTAGCTGTCCAACGTATCGGATGAGGCCACATGCACCAGTACACAACCTTCATCTTTTAATTGCTTGGCCAGGAATTTCCCGGATGAAAACCCATCGACCATCACCACTCTCATAACGCCTCCCTTTTCAAGGCATGCAGCGATCTACCCAGCAGCAGCAAAACAATCACAATCACCGCGGCGACGCTGGCGACGGAGAATTCAACCCTCGCATCCAAGTACTGGAGCAACAGAACGAATACAGGAAGCGTCAGCAATACCAGCGAAACGTGAATAGGCGTGAGGTAATAGATAGTTTTCTGGATCAGGTAAATGGGCAGCAAATGCCCTAACACCACCAGCACCACCAAAGGCGGAACCCACTCACGTTCGAGTATGAAACTGCCTCCCGTGGCAGGAATTGCAACGGCACAAACGCCAACCATCGCGATGTTTCTGATACCCAGAATTTCGTATACGGTCCATTGACGAGCGAACATCTCCTTGGAAAAAACCGTGTACATGACCGTGCCCAATGCGCACGCCAACACGCTGGCGATACCCAGCACTCGCTGGCCATCGGTGGTAGTCACGACGCCGCTGTCCCCCACAAAGGAATTGAACAACATGACCGCCACCGAGACGAGCACGAGCCATGAAACCAGCGCGTCCGCAAGAGCGACCTTGACGCCACGTTTGTTGAACAACGAAATAATCAACGTCAGCGCGGGCCCACAGGCTACCGACGCTACGCCGACTACCGCAGGTTCCAGATAGCGCAGTGCGTAGAACAACCCGCCCCAATTGAGCAGTACCGCCAGATTGACGATAACGACTAATCGCCATTGAGCGCTTAGTTTCGAAAACAGTGAGCGCCTATTTCGATAGAGCGCCCAGGCACCAAAAAAACAGGCCGACGTCATGAAACAATAGAAGACAACGTTCAGCGTACTGATCGACTGTGTGATCAACGCAACGTAAACGTCGAACGCTGCGCTAATCAAGCAAAATACCAAGCCGATGATTATTCCTGTCCGCTGTATTAACATTTAGCCACCCACGCGTTGTCGATTGTCCTCATTCAATATCTTTCATACTCAAGCCTCTGCACCGTTCGCCGTAGTCTTAGACGCTAGCAAATCATGTGAAAAAATAATAGCTAGCAAAACGGATAGGTAGCAACAGCCAAAACGCCAACTTATCAATCCAGGAAATATACGTAGGAACTTTCCGTCAACACTCACTGGAACTACGTGGAAGTTAAATAACTAACACATAAAAACAAGAACTTTCCTACAAGCCTTTAACTTACAGGAGCAATTTCAGCCAATTCAGGTGAGTTCGTCCAAGCACATAAACGCGCGAATTTCTGCCCGTGCGCTGGCGGATGAGGTGCCTCTGTGACGGCAATGGCGCGGCAGGCACAGGAAGGCTGGATAAAAAAATTCAAACTATCGCCCCTCCCATCGTTCACACCTTCACGTGCAACGCAATGTAGGAGGCAACATGCAATACCGACAACTGGGCCATTCCGGCCTGCTGGTCTCGGAAATCATCCTGGGTACCGTGCCGTTTGGCGGTCGTGCCGAGTTCGAGAAATGCGGCGCGGTGGACGTGCCCCAGGCCAGGCGCATGTTCGATATCGCGTTCGACGCCGGGGTGAATATGATCGACACCGCCGACCTGTACTCCCATGGCCTGGCCGAGGAAGTGGTCGGCAAAGCCCTGGGCGACAAGCGCAACGACATCTTGCTGGCGACCAAGGGCCGCAGCCCGGTGGACGAGAACCCGAACAATTCCGGCTCGTCGCGCTACCACCTGATTCGCGCCTGTGAAGCCAGTTTGAAGCGCCTGGGCACCGACCATATCGACTTGTACCAACTGCACAACTGGGACGGTCTGACGCCCATCGAAGAAACCCTTGAAGCGCTGCGCCTGTTGGTGGGCTCGGGCAAGATCCGCTACTTCGGCACCAGCAATTTCACCGCCTGGCAAATGATGAAGGCCTTGGGCAAGGCCGAGTTGCACGGCATGCTCAAGCCGATCACCCAGCAGATCTACTACACCCCCGAATCCCGCGAGGCCGAGTACGAGCTGCTGCCTATGGCGTTGGACCAGAATATCGGCACGCTGGTGTGGGGACCGATGGGTGAAGGCCTGCTGACCGGCTCGACCCGGCGCGGGCATAAACCACCGGCCAATACCCGCCAGGGCAGCGGCTGGCCGGAACCCTACGTGCATGACCAGGAGCGGGCGCTGGATATCATCGAAACCCTGGCCGCCGTGGGCGACGAGCACGGTGTGTCGGTGGCGCGCACCTGCCTGGCGTGGCTCAAGGATCGCCCGGGGATCACCTCGCTGATTGTCGGCGCCCGCACCGAAGAGCATCTGCGCGACAACCTTGCGGCGACCGAGTTGAAACTGACCGAGGAACAATCCTCACGCATCGAGGCCGTGACGCGTCGGCAGCCGCTGTACCCGTACTGGCATCGCTTTACTGCGGGGATCGATCGCTTCGATCCGGCGGAACAGCCATTCCTTGCCGAGCATCAAAAAACCATGGATGCGCGCAAGGACAAATAGCCCTGCACGCAACAGCTCAACCGGTGGGAGAGGCTTGCGCCCTCTCACCTTTGGTAAGGGAAATCGCTTTGATCGCGCAGCTCATGATCGCCGCCCTCGGCGTCGTCGCTATCTGGTTCAGCCAAAGAAAACGCCTCAAGGTGCGCCGCTACGCCTGCCTGTTCGGCATGGCCGGGCAGCCGTTCTGGTTCTGGTCGTCGATCAATGCCGAGCAATGGGGCATTGTGCTGCTGAGCTGTTTCTACACGGTGGCCTGGGCCAAGGGCATCAAGACTCACTGGATTGATCGCAGGCCCGAAGAACCGGTCTGAGTTTGCAATCGGCCGCCACACTGCCTATATTTCCCGCCTGGCGCTCTCTACGCCACCTTCCGCGGAAAGGGCTGCGCCCAAGACATCTTAGCTCGACCTCATTTCTACGACTCCCAACCTTAAAGCGGAAAAGGTTTGTACAAGGAGCTCGTATGTCACAACGCCCTGTTGCTTCCACTACCAACGGCCGCCTCAACCTTGAGCAGCAGCGCAAGCGCGCCAAGGAACTGTTGCCGCACCTCAAGCGCGAGGACCCCAACGCTACCTTGTCCCAGGCCCAATGGCAGATAGCCAGAGGATTGGGCTTCAGCAGTTGGCCCAAGCTCAAGGCCCATGTCGACGCCCTGGACTTCGCCACACGCCACCCCGACTTTATCGCCAGCGACGAAGCTCGCACCACCCATTGGCGCTGTGGCAACGACATCGCTCACAGCCTGCAGGTGGCGGGGTTCACAGGGCAATTCCAGATGCTCACCGACCCGTTATGCATGGGCCCGGTGCGCGACCTGCCCGGCGATGACTACCAACCCCTGCGTGGCGCGTTCATCAGCCACGCGTTCGGTTTGAATGAAACCGAGGTGGCGCGGCGACTGGCCGACGAATATGCCCGGCTTGAACACCTGGCAACGGCGCAGCACAGCGTGTTGTGGTGCGAAGCGGATGCCTATGACCAGCTGTTTCTGATACGCGCACTGGCGGGTCTGGAGCGCCTACCGCCCAAACTTGAACTGATCGAAGTCGACCGCATTCCCGGTGTGGAGCGGTTTATCGGCATCGGCCAATTGGCGCCCGATGTACTCGCCTGGCTGTGGCCCCAGCGGCGCCTGGTGGATGAGGCAGCGATGCAACTGGCCAAACAGGCGTGGGGGGCATATTGCGACCCCTCACCCGTGCGCTGGGCCGAACTGGCTCACGGCAAGCACTGTGCCCTGCCCTTGCTCGCGCCGGCGCTGCTGCGCCAACTGCAGGAATTACCCGGCACCCGGGATGGCTTGTCCCTGACCGAACGCCTGGCCCTGGGCTATATCGCCGAAGCCGGGCCGGTGCAATTTGGCCGGGTATTTGCCGAACTGATGGCCAGGCGCGAACCGCTGCCGTTCTTGGGCGACATGATGTTTCATGCGCTGTTGCGACCGTTGATCGATGGCGACCAGCCGCTGCTGGTGGAAACCGAGACGCATCTGGAGTGGCCTCGCCGGGAATTGGCGCTGACGCCGCTCGGCCTTGAAGTGCTCGACGCAAACGCCTATTGGCCTGACCACAGTTCACATGCGCGCTGGGTAGGCGGGGTCTGTATTGAACCGGGTCGGGCTCATTGGACGGTAGACGGGGAGGCTCAGCCTGTTTGGCGAAGCGCAAGGGAATAGGCTTGCGCCCGTTCCTTTGCTGATCAGGCGATGATCCTGTACACATGCAGGCGTTGAAGCCCTTCGATTGCAAGGGCCGCCTGCGACCGCTTCCACTTGCGAGAACCCATCATGCGTAACCTGATTGTTGCCGGCGCCTGCCTGTTATCCATCACCTTGACCGGCTGCCAGCACACCCCACCGGCCAACGACCAACTGGACGCCGTGCTCTGGACCCAGACCTCCATCGAGCACGAGCTGATCTACCGTCAGCTCTTCGCCAGCGCCACCCGTCAACTGGATGTCGCCCTGGCCGATCCCGGCTGGGACGCGCTGCCCTTTCCTGCGCGAGATCTGACCGGCCTGCCGCCGGCCGTGGTGGTGGATATCGACGAAACCCTGTTGGACAATGTGCCGCTCAATGCCCGCGACATTCTGAACAACCAGGTCTATTCCTATGACCGCTGGAACACCTGGGTCGACCAGGCCAAGGCCCAGGCGCTGCCCGGTTCGGTGGCGTTCCTGCAGGCGGCACGGCAAAAAGGCATCAAGGTCTATTACCTCACCAACCGCGAACACAGCCAGGTTGCGGCCACGGCCAGAAACCTGCTCCTGCGCGGTTTTCCGATTGAGAGCGATGACCAGATCCTGGCGGCCGGCACGCCTACCGGCCACTGCGAAAGCGCCGGCTATGGCAAGAACTGTCGTCGCCAATGGGTGGCCAGCCATGCGCGGGTGCTGTTGATGGCCGGTGATTCCCTGGGCGACTTCGTGCAGGCCGAGCACAACACGCTGGCGGCCCAGCGCAAAGCGGTCCAACCCTATGTGAACTGGCTGGGGCAGCGCTGGTTCCTGCTGCCCAACCCTTCCTATGGCAACTGGTACAGCGCGCCCTATGGGGATAATGAGAAGCTGCCGTTCGAGCAAAAGCGCAGGCTCAAGCAGCAGGCGTTGCAGCTGCAGGAGTAACGGCGCGCGCTACTCCCGTCCGGCTCAGCGGCGTGCGCTGACCGCTGCGCCGTCGTTGGACACGATCACTTCCACACGGCGGTTCAACTGGCGCGACGACGCGCTGAAGTTATCGGCCACCGGGTACTGCTTGCCGTAGCCCACCACGGTGATGCGCTCGCGGCCCACGCCGAACCGCTCCAGGCCGCGCGCCACGGCTTGGGCGCGACGCTCGGACAAGGTCTGGTTGAAAGCGTCGCCACCGGTGCTGTCGGTAAAGCCTTCTACGCGAAGCTGGCGCTCAGGGTTCTGCAACAGAAAATTCGCCAGGCCCTGGAGGTCGCGCTGGCTGCCCGGCTTCAGGTCGGCCTTGGCGGTATCGAACAGCACATCGCCAAAGGTAATCACCTGGCCGCGCTCCGACGGCTGCGCCTTCATGGCCTGCAAGGCCTTGAGCTGCGCGGTCCTGACGTCGAGCTGCACCTGGGTGCGGTCGACCGCGATGTTGTCGAGCCGGGCATCGATTTTGCGACCGGCGATGGTCTGTTCGGCCACCGCGATTCGCTGCGACGCCAGGTACGCCAACTGGTCGATCTGCGGGTCGGTGCGGTCATGCAGCGAGACCTGGTTGGCGCGGTCCAGCGCATTGGAGGCGATGCGCGTCTCGACCGCAGCCAGGGTGTTGGACTCAGGCTTTTGCTGCAAGCTGGAAAACTGGCTGCGCGCTTGCAGCAGTTGCGCGTTTTCCGGCGGCGTGGCGCAGCCGGCCACGGCCAGCGCCAGGGCGGACAGAACGGGAATGAAGTAAGTGGCACGCATGGGGGAAAATCCTCAGTGGGTAGTCGCGGGGGCGTTGAGCATTTCCTGCTTGAGCACCTGGATGCCCTCGCGTGCCTGCTGCAAGACCTGCTGTTTGCGCACCGTGTTGGCCTTGGTTTCGGCCAGGTTGGCGTCCACCTCGATCTGCTCGGCCAGCGCGTCCACCTCCACGTAGCGTTTTTCGCCGATGGCTTGCTCCATACGGGCCAGTTTGTCCTGAGCGGTCTTCATCTCCAGCGGTGCGAACTGCGTGGCTTGTGCCGCCAGCGCACGTCCCACCGAGTCGCGGGCCAGGGAGATTTTTTCCGTCGGTGGCAGCGGCGTGGCGCAGCCTGCCAATGTTGCCGCAACGATCACCGCCCAGGCCGAGCGGCGCAGGCGTTTGCTCACACGGGTGATCCTCATGTTTTGACTCCTAAGCCTATTCGTATGGCTGCAGGGCCTGATAGCCAGGCCCGTTGCCGTCTCGCTTGTGGTCAAGCGATGGCGCCATCCTAGGAGGAAAAACACGGGCGAGAAGAATGAAAACTCCCAGATACCTGTAGGGGTTTTCTCAGAGAAAGGGTGGCAGTCTGCCCTGCGCTCACACCGCTCCGGGCAATGGCAATGCCACCACCTGCACGGGCAGTCAGTGAGTGCATCAGTGACTGACACACTGCCATCGGGGGCAAGCCCCCTCCCACATTTGGATCGGGCTCGACACAAGAAATCGGTCAGCTCCAAGGCCGCGGCCGAACGCAGGCTTGAATCCGTGGCTAACCGCTTTTATGTGGGAGGGGCTTGCCCCCGATGAGGCCCGGTCAGTGGGGACATCAGTGACTGACACACTGCCATCGGGGGCAAGCCCCCTCCCACATTTGGATCGGGCTCGACACAAGAAATCGGTCAGCTCCAAGGCCGCGGCCGAATGCAGGCTTGAATCCGTGGCTAACCGCTTTTATGTGGGAGGGGGCTTGCCCCCGATGAGGCCCGGTCAGTGAGTGCATCAGTGACTGACACACCACCATCGGGGGCAAGCCCCCTCGCACATTTTGTCGGGATAGACACGAGATCCCGGTCGGCGCCGGGTGCGGGCAAATTTACTGCGCAGGCCGCAACAGCTGCATCTGCTGGCGATAGTCATCCGTCACCTGCCGTGCCTGGCTGCTGCTGGTAATCACCCTGGGCGTGATCAACACGATCAATTCGGTGCGGTCTTTGGATTTACTGGTGTTGCCGAACAACCAGCGCAGGCCGGGGATCTTGCCCAGGTACGGCACGGCACTGACGGAGTCCGCATTGTCCTGTTTGATCAATCCGCCCAACAACACGGTCTGCCCGCTCTGCACGGCGACCTGAGTCGACACCGACCGTGTGGAAATACGCGGATTATTCGGCGTGTCATTATTCGACGACGCCTGATCCTGCGCATCACTGACCTGTTGCTGAATGTCCATATACACCAGGCCACCCGGATTAATCCGTGGCACCACATCCAGAATCACACCCGTCTGCACATACTCCACACTGCTCAAGGTAGTGTCGGAAGCCCCCGTGTTCACCGTGGTCTGGCTGATAGGAATGTTATCGCCCACCTGAATCTGCGCCGGCTGGTTGTTCATCACCACCAGCGACGGCGCCGACAGCACCTGGGTGCGGCCGTTGGTTTCCAGGGCGTGCAGGGCCACTTGCAGGTTGGAGCTGACGAAGGAATAGAACAAAGAGTCCGCCGCCCCCAGCCCGGCCCCGCCACCGCCCAACGCGCCCTGGCTGCCGGAGGCGTTCGCCACCGTGGTGCTGGTGGAATTGCCGGCCAGGCGGCCGAGGTACCACTGCACGCCCAGGTCCAGTTCACCGGTGAGTTTGACCTCAAGGATGCGCGTCTCGATCTGCACTTGCAGCGGCGGATTGTCGAGGCGTTTGATCGCCGATTCGATCTCTTTCCACTGCACCGGGCGCGTGCGCACCAGCAGTTGGTTACTGCTTTTTTGCGCGGTGATGCGCGTACCGGCGTCGAGGCTTTTGGCCGGCGCGCCTTCGGTGGTGTCTTGCTCGACAGTGTCCTCGGCTTGTGGCTCCTGCTCCTCATCCTCGGCGGCAGGCTGGTTGTTATTCAAGTTATTGCTCAAGCCGCCAGGCGTGCTGCCGGACGTGCTGTTGGTGCCGGGCGATGACAGGGTCGCGGTGCGCAAACCGGGCGCGACCTTGGCCGGGGCGTCGTCCTTGATCGCGCCGCTGCCGTAGATCTGCCGCAGGTACTTGGCCAGGTCCGTGGCCTTCATGTTGCGCACGTCGTACACATACATCTGCGGCTCGTTGCCGCCGCCTTCGTCGATGGTGTGAATCCAGTCACCGACTTCGCTGAGGTACTGCGGCTGCGACGAGATCGCGACCACCGAGTTGGTGCGCTCGATCGGCAAGAACCGCACCATGCCCGCCAACGGCATGCCACTGTCGGGCCCGAACATTTTTTGCAGCTCGGGCATCAGTTCGGCGACGGAGGCGCGTTGCAGGCCGAACACACCCACCGACATGCCCTTGAGCCAGTCCACGTCAAAGGTGTCGATGGTGTCCTGATAGTTGGCCAACTCCTCCGGGGTACCGGCCAGGCTCAGCACATTGCGCGCCGGGTCAACCAGCAGAAAGGCATTCTCGCGGGCAAACGGCTTGAGCAATTTCTGCATCTCGGTGGCCGAGATATAACGCAGTGGAAACAGTCGCGCCGACAGGCCGTTGGACGGTTGCGCCACGCGCATCTGCGGCACCAGCTTGCCCGCCACCGCCTGGTTGGCCGGCAAAATCACATAGCGGTTGCCCTGCTTGATCATGGCGTTGTCGGTCCACGACAACAGGGTTTCGAGAATCGACAGCGCCTGCTCCTTGTTCACCGGCTTGGAGGTGGAAAAGCTGACGTTACCCTTCACCCCCTGGGCAATGCTGTAGTTCTCATGCAGCAGGTCACCCATCACGCTGTTGATCACCGCCTCGATTGGCTGGTCGGCGAAGTTGAACACGATGTCGCCGCCCGCCTGCGCCTTGCCGGACGGCGCCGCTGTGGGTTGGCGCACGAACTGCTGGTTGCCGCGAATCAATTGGCGCTGGGGCGGCGTCTTGGCCTGGGGCTGGCTGCTGTCGACCGGGGCCTGTTCGCTGGCCGGGTCCACGGGCGGGCGTTGCGCGCCGGTGCCCTGCATCGCCTCATGCAGCAAGGCCTCGTCCGGGTCCAGATGCTCAGGGAATGTGCCGCAGCCACCGAGGGAAACGGCGGTGGCCAGGCAAAACACGGTGGTGCGCAAAGCGCCGGGGAATGTATCGATCAAGGGGCGGACTCGTGAGGAAGGGTAATCGGGGGTGTGGTCGACGGCGGCGGCAGACGCAGGCCTCGCAGGCTCAGGGTCTGCGTGCGGCCGTCGAGGACAAAGCGGGCTTCGCGGGGTGTCAGGTGTTCCAGGCGCCAGCCGTTGGGCAGGGTCTGGTCCTGGTGGACTTTCAAGGGCGGGCCGTCCGCGCGTTTGAGCAGTGCGACGCGCAGGTCGCCGTCCAGTACGATGCCGGTCAGCGTCAGGCTCGACAGGCTGGAAACGGCGGCTTGGCCAACCGCGCGGTCAGGGCTGCGGTCAGGGCTGAACAGCGGCGCCTGCCAGGTGCCGGCGAGGCTTTCCAGGGTTGCGCTCGGGGCCACCAGTACCTTGGCCGTGGCGTTGGCGCGCGCATCGGGTTCGGGCGCCGGCAACCACTCAGGCGCATCGCCGATGCTGCTGAGGATGCCGACCATCAACAGGCCCAACAGCCCGGCCACGCCGAGCAACAGCCACTCCAGGGGACGCAGTGCGTTGATCATCGGCGCACCTGCGCGGCGGAAGCCGGTTGCAGGTAGCCACGCACGAGCAGGTGCACCACCAGTTGACCGGCACCACCGCTGGCGGGCGCGTTCGGCCCACGGCGGATGCTCATCTCATCGACAAACAGAAACGGGCGCTGGTACTCCAGCTCATGCAGGATCGCGGTCAAGGGTTCGATGGCGCAGTTCAGGGTCAGGCTGACTTTGACTTGGCGGTAGGGTTCGCTGTCGTCCTGCTCGGGGGTGATCGGCATGCGCTGCGTGAGGCTGCAGCCGCCACCGAGGCCGGCGCGGCTGTTGATCAGGTCGGCGATGCGTTGCATCAGGTCCGCCGCCACGGCGCTGGGGTCATCGCCGGGCAGCAGGCTGGTGCTGCTGGCCGGGTCCTGGCGGGCCTCCTCGAGTTGCTGACGCAGGGAATCACCCTGGCGCAATATGCCGGCGTAGCGTTGCTGCTGTTCGCGCAGCTGCTCGGCCTGCTCGCCCATCTCGCGCAAGGGGCCGGCGAACCAGCTGTCGACCAATAGCCAATACGCGGCGCCGAGCACCAGGGCCAGGCCGATCAGGGCTGCGCCACGGCGCTCACGGGGTGTCAGTGGTCGGCGCATCGGCGGCCTCCTGGTGCAGGTGGGCGCGCAAGGAAAATTGATCCTTGCCGGTTTGCGCATCGGGTTGGATCACCCCTTCGAACTGGGCATTTTCCAGGCTGTGGCAGCCCTTGATGCGGGTGATCAGGGCGCTGGCCTTGGCGCTTTGCCCGGAGAATGAAACGTCGGCGCCGTCGTTGACTTCCAACTGGTCGATCCAGGTGTCGGACGGCAGGCAGGCGGTCAGTTCGTTGAGCAGCCCGGCCAGCGGCGGCTGGGCGGTCTTGCGGCGAATCAGGTACTGCGCGGCGCCACGGGTATTGAGCAGTTGCTGGCGCAGGGCCTGGATCTGGGCGACCTGGGCTTTTTGCGCGCGCACGCTTTGCTGCATGCTGTCGAGCACGCGCTGGCGGTCGTTGAGCCACAGCAGCATGGCGGCAATCAGCAAGGCGCCGCACAGCCACGGCAGGCTGCGTTGCAGGCCTTTGCCCGCCGGGCGCTGGCGTGGACGCAGCGGTACCGGCAGCAGGTCGATGCCCATCGGGACGCCCGCCGCGTCCACCACATCCACCGCGTGTGGCTGCAAGCCGAGGGCGGCGCACTCCGTGAGGATCTGGTCGAGGCGCTCGCGCAGGATCGCCACCAGCGTCACGTGCACGTGGGTCGGAGTGCGCCGCTCCTGGCGCGCGACGAAGTACAACTGCGCCGCATCGAACGGGGTAAAACGGTCCAGTTCATACCCCACCACCGTCGCCAGGTTGCGCGCCGCCGCCGGGGGCAACTGCAAGGCTTGCACCAGCACCGCCGAGGGCGCCAACAACAGCACCTGGCGCGCCTCGCCGGCCACGGGCGACACGGGCGCGGTCAGCGGCCATGGGTACACATGCTCGGGGATGTCCTGCAGCGACAGCCAGGCCGGCAGGCAGCCACGCAGCTCCTTGAGCCACAGCCGCCAGCCCATTTGCAACAGGCTGCCGCGCCAGCGCTGGGTGATGGGCTCCGTCAGCAGGTGCAGCCGTGCGGATAAGGGTTCGTTCATTCTTGCCAACGTAAGACTCGATAAGGTTGTGCGCTGCCTTGCGCGGGGCTCAATAACACGGTGGCTTGCAACTGGGCGTGGTAGCCGCCGGGGCGTTGCGCGCGGCTGTCGATCACCAGCACCTCACCGGGGTCGGCGCCCACCGCACTCAGGTGCGGCAGGTTCAAGGCGCGGCGCATCAGCGTGCTGGCGAAGGCCGGATCGGGCCGGTCCAGGCCACTCCACAGGCTGATCTCGGGAACCAGCGCGCTGTACAGCGCCTGGGTCATGCCCGGCAATTGCCGCACTTCTTCTATGACCCTGAACGGCGCCAGGCCCTGGTTGCGTCGTACCTCGAGGTCCTTGGCGAGTTGGCCGGCCTGGGCCTGGGTTGCACCGCAGGCCAGGGCCAGCCGCGCGAAATCGCCGACCGCGGCGCTGTTCAAGTACAACTTGCCGCGCTCGCTGCGCAGGCTGACGTGCAACTGCGCATCATCGAACACCAACGGGATTTCACGCCCATCGGCGATCCACTGTTTGCGCTGCAACGGGTCGGCCAGGCCCTGCAGCGCCAGCGCCACGCCCGCCTCGGCGGCCAACACCGCCTGGGTGTGCTGGCGGTGCCACGCCGCCTGGCGGATTTCCAGTTGCACCCAGCCGGCCAGGCCGCCGAGCAGCAGGCTGAGCAACGCCAGCACCCACAGCACCAGCAGCAGCGCGACACCGCGCTGATGCCGGATCATTCGGGGCCCCCACTCGACAGGTTCAAGCGCAGCGCGATCACCTGGGTGACCCAGGGCACCGGCCCGTTGACGCGCGCCGCAATCCGCACCGCCGAGGGCAAACGCCGGGTCCACGGCCACTCGCTGATCCAGCCGGTGGCGTTGCCCTTGGGCGACACGCCGCGATAGCTGAACTGCAGATCTTCGACCCCTTTCAATAACACCTGTGGCTCACTGCGCGACGCCGGTACGCTGACCTGCGCTTGAGACTCAAACCGCGCGAACGCCACCTGCAAATCGCGCTGCGCCTCGGCGCCGGTCAACTGCAGGGTGAAGCGCTGAATCCCGCCACCGAGCACGCCCGGCAGGGTCGCGACAAACTGCATGCGCTGTGGACTGCCGGCGAAAAACCCGTCGGTCTGGCTGTCGTCCTCGGTCACGTCCAGGGGCAGCGCCTCGCTGATCGCCGTGCGCAAAAACTGCTGCGCCGCCCGCATTTCATCCAGGCTGACCGTGTAGCGCTGCGCCTTGAGCACCGCGCGATTGGCCCCCAGCAGCGCGCCACCGACCAGGGTCAGTAATACACCGAGCAGGCTCAGCACGATCATGATTTCGAGCAGGGTGAAGCCCTGCTGACGGCGCTTCACAAACCGGCCCCTGCCGCACGCAGTTTCAAGGTGCTGAAACTGGCGTGGCGCGGCCCCTCGCTGACCGTCAGGTCGAGGCGAAACAACTGCGGCTGGCCGATCCGGGTTGGCTGTTGGGCGATGCGCAGTTGCCAGGCGATGCCGTCCAGATCGCCCTGGCGCACGCCATTGGCCAGGGGACCTGCTGCTTCCTGGTCCATCACGCTGACGGCAGCATGGCTCAGGCGATCGCTGTGGGCGACGTGCAACAACGAGCGCGCGCTCTGGCCGAAGGCGACCAGCAGCACCGTGCTGCAGATCGCCATGAGCGTCAGCGCGGCGAGCATTTCCAGCAGGGTGAACCCGGCTTGCCGCTTCATGGCAGCGCCCTGGACTGCACGCTGCCGGTCAGCCAACCAATATCGATGCGCCAGCGCCGGCTGCCATTGGCCAACAACAGGTTGCCGCCGGTGGAACTGCCATCGGGGTAGAACTCCACCGCCGAGCCTACATGTTCGGCGGTGTGCAAGGTGACTTGCAGGTCGGCCGGCCAGTGTTTTTTCGGGCGGCCCGGGGCCTGGAAGCTGAGGCTGCGCAAGTCGAACGACGTGCTTTGCGGGGTGCCGCTGACAATCGCCCGCGCCCGCGTGCTGCGCAACGCCTCGACCATCTGCCCGACCGCCTGGCGCTCCTTGGCGGCGCGCAGGCCTTGTTGCAGGCCAAAACCCACCAAGCCGGCCGCGATGCTGATCAAGACGATCACCACCAGCATCTCCAGCAAGGTAAAACCACGTTGGGCGTTGGCCATGTTCAGCCGTTATTCCCAGTTGCCCAGGTCGGCGCTGTAGCCTTCGCCGCCGGGCTGGCCGTCCTGACCGTAGAAAATCAGGTCGAACGCGCCGTGCTCACCGGGGAAGCGATAGCCGAAGGCATGGCCGAACGGGTCCTTGAGGTCTGACGGCTTGGCATACGGCCCGGCCCAACCGGCGGTGTTGCCTGGCTTGTCGACCAGTTGCTGCAGGGACTTGGGCGGCGAGCCGACGTCCAGGCCGTAGCTTTCGATTTTCATGCTCAGGCTGGCCAGCTGCGCCTTGCCCGCGCCGTACTTGCCCTTGTCGACGTTACCGCCGACCTGGCGCACCACGATGGTCGCGACGATGCCCAGCAGCACGATCACGGCGAGCATTTCCAGCAGGGTAAAACCGCCCTGGCGGCGGGCGGGCTTGAATCGGGTATGGCGCATAGGTGTGGATCCTTGAGGGTTCATATATTGCTGGTCAGGCTCATCAGCGGCAGCATGATCGCGAGCATGATCACCGCCACCAGCACCGCCATGACCAGGGTCAGCGACGGCACCAGCGCGGCGAGCAGGCGGTCGATGCCGCGCTTGGCTTCAACGTCGAACACATCGGCGACCTTGAGCAGCATGCTGTCCAGTTCACCGGCCTGTTCGCCGACTTCAATCATTTGCAGCGCCAGGTCGGGCAGCAGCGGCTGCGCGCCGAAGGCACTGGCCAGGGTGCCGCCGCCCTTGACGGATTCGGCGGCCTGGGCGACTTGCGCTTGCAGCGCGCGGTTGGTGCAGACCTGCCGGGCGATCACCAGCGCCTGCAGCAGCGCCACGCCGTTGCTGAGCAAGGTACCGAGGGTGCGGGTCAACCGCGCCGCTTCGACCCGTTGCAGCAGCGGGCCGATCACGCGAATGCCGAGCACGCGCCGGTCATAGCGTTCACGACGCTGCGGGTCGCGCAGGCGTGCGGCCAGCGCCCAGATCGTGACGATCAACCCGGCGAAAACCGCCAGGCCATAGGCCCCGAGAAACTGGCCGAGCCCGAGGATCACTTCGGTGATCAACGGAATGGGCACGCCCAGATCCTTGAAGATCGGCACAAACTGCGGCACCACGTAGGCCAGCAGCAGCGCCAGCGAGCCGAGTACGCCGACCACCAGAAAGGCCGGGTAGATCAGCGCATTGATCACCTCGCCGCGCAGTAATTGGCTGCGCTCCAGGTAGTCACTGAGCTGGCGCAGGGTGTTTTCCAGGGCGCCGCCCGCCTCGCCCGCGCGCACCATGCTCAGGTACAGCGGCGAGAACTGGCGGCCCTCTTCCTCCAGCGCTTTGGATAACGGCTGGCCGGCCTTGACCTGTTCGCGGATACGCTCGATGAGTGCGCGGGTCTGCGGCTGGCCAGGTTGCTTGAGCAGGATGCCCAGCGAGCGCTCCAGCGGCTGGCCGGCGCCCAGCAAGGTGGCCAGTTGCTGGGTGAAACTGACCAGCGCCGCGCCGCTCAACTGACCACGGCCAAGGGCATTGCGCAGCCCCTGGGCACCGGCGACGTCAACCTGCAACACCAGCAGCCCGCGCTTGTGCAACAGGGCGACGGCGGCGTCGTGGTCCTTGGCCTCGAGCGTGCCGTGTTGCGCGGCGCCCTGGCTGTCGAGGGCGCGGTATTTGAACAGGCTCACGTGCCCTCCCCTCGGGTCACACGCAATACTTCTTCCAACGACGTCACGCCGGCGACGGCCTGGCGCAGGCCCTCTTCATGCAAGGTGCGCAGGCCGCCACGGCGGGCGGCGGCTTCCAGGGTGGCGGCATCGGCCTGGCGCATCAGCAGGCTGCGCAGTTCTTCATTCATCACCAGCAGCTCGGTGATTGCACTGCGGCCGTGGTAACCACCGCCCGGCGTGTCGGCGCGGGGCCGATAAAGCATGATCGGGCGCTCATCGGTAAAGCGGTCCAGGCCATGCTCGGCGATCAGCTCGGGCGGTGCTTCGAAGGCTTCCCGGGTGGCCGGGTCGAGGCGGCGCACCAGGCGCTGGGCCAGGATGCCGTTGACGGTCGAGGCAATCAGGTAGCTTTCGACGCCCATGTCGAGCAGCCGCGTGATACTCGCCGCCGCACTGTTGGTGTGCAACGTGGACAGCACCAAATGCCCGGTCAGCGACGATTGAATAGCGATGCGGCAGGTTTCCAGGTCGCGGATTTCGCCGATCATAATCACGTCCGGGTCCTGACGCACGATGGAGCGCAGCGCGCCGGCAAAGTCCAGGCCGATGGCCGGCTTGACCTGAATCTGGTTGATGCCTTCCAGTTGATATTCGACCGGGTCTTCAACCGTGATGATCTTGCGCTCGGCGGTGTTGAGCCGTGACAGCGCGGTGTACAGCGTGGTGGTCTTGCCCGAGCCGGTCGGGCCGGTGACCAGCAGGATGCCGTGGGGACGCTCCAGCACTTCAAGGAAGGTTTCCAGGCGCTGGCCATCAAAACCCAGGCTCTGGAAATCGAACTGCACGGTCTGCCGATCAAGCAGACGCATCACCACCGACTCGCCAAAACTGGTAGGCACCGTGGACACCCGCAGGTCGAGTTCCTTGCCCTGGATGCGCAGCATGATCCGGCCGTCCTGGGGCAGACGCCGCTCGGCGATGTCCAGGCGCGCCATGATTTTAACCCGCGAAATCACGGCGGCGGATGAGCTCGACGGTGGCGCCTCGGCCTCGTGCAGCACGCCGTCGATGCGGTAGCGCACCTTGAGCTGGTTTTCGAAGGGTTCGATATGGATGTCCGAGGCGCGATGTTCCACCGCGCGCTGCAGGATCAGGTTGACCAGGCGAATCACCGGCGCCTCGGAGGCCATGTCCTTGAGGTGTTCAATGTCTTCCAGCGCGCCGCTGTGCTCGTCGAGATTTTCGATCAGCGTGCCCATGGCCGAGCGGCCCTGGCCGTAGTAGCGCTCGATCAGGGTTTCGACCTCGTTGCGCGGGCCGACCGCCAGCCACACCGGCACGCCGCAGGCATAGGCCAGGGCCTGGAACGGGTAGACCAGCGACGGGTTGGC
The DNA here is from genome assembly GCF_900004965.1 of Pseudomonas sp. 44 R 15. Classification (NCBI taxonomy): domain Bacteria; kingdom Pseudomonadati; phylum Pseudomonadota; class Gammaproteobacteria; order Pseudomonadales; family Pseudomonadaceae; genus Pseudomonas; species Pseudomonas sp. 44 R 15. Next base: position 81,401 of record NZ_CVTU01000054.1, on the reverse strand, counting down.
CGCCAGCACGCGCAGGCCACCCTGGCTCCAGCCCACGGGCACCACCTGGTAGTGGCGCATAAAGCGCTCGGTCAGGCTCGGTAACGGGTCAAGCAAGGGTGGCGCGGCGTCGGCCAGCAGCAGCGGCGCGCCGAGCAAGTCGGCCCAGGCGCGGGCCAGTTCGACTTCGGAGACCAGCCCCAGGCGGGTCAGCAGGCCAAGTAATTCGGAGTCGCCGCCTTCTTGGGACAGGCGCCGGGCGCGCTCCAGGTCCACGGTTTTCAACCCGGCCTGTTGCATCAGCCACGCGCAGACCTGTTCGGTATCCGGGACGTGCATCTGGCAGGCATCGATGGGCGTTGAGGGACTGAGCATGGGTAAAAATCTGAAGGGCTGTAAAAACCTCCTGTAGGAGCGAGCTTGCTCGCGAAGGACTCAAGGACACCGCGCTCATCCAGAATGTCCGCGTCATCGTTGACGTTCTTCGCGAGCAAGCTCGCTCCTAAAGGGTCAGGCTTACTTGGTGGGGGTGGCCGTTGTATTCAACGGGCGGCCACCCTTGGTGGTTTCGGCTTTCTGCTTTTTCGCCGCCTTGGCGTCGTGGGTCTGGGTCAGCACGGTGGAGTCGGTAGCACCCGACGTCGCATCGGCGTCGGTTGATTCAGCGGCCATGGCCGCGCCACTCAGTGCAACGCCCAGCACGAGGCCAGCACCCAACAGGGACATTTTCATAAACATTCTCCAGTTCAAAAACAGCGGACAGCTCAAGTGGCGCCTTGAATTCGATCAAGACCCTACACTAAAGCGTTGTGTATGACAGCTTGTATAAAACATGGCCTTTTAGAACTACCGGGCAACGCCACTAGTTCGCCATGCCGCCATATATTTTCTTAAACCAATCGACTAGTAGGTTTAGTCTTAGTTCCGAAAGGTAAGGAAATATTTCTTATTTCACGCAAAAATTAGCTTTTGTTTGACTTATAACCGCAATAATTGCCTTAATTATGCCGTTTTAGCGGTTCAAAACGCCATCGCGTGATACCACTTAGACACTACCCATAATAACAACTCATACAATTATTAAACTTTTAATACTGCGGAACCTGCCAAGTAGTCGCAATTAGCCATCGGTTAAACATTGCGCTCAAGGCGGACTATTGCCCGTAAAAAAGTGACGAGCGCGCTGTGTAAAACGCGTGTTTTGGCGCCCTATTTCAATCAACAGTTGTCGGAGAATTCCATGAACAAACGCAAGATGATCGGTGCGCAGTCGGCCTTTGCCCTGCTGGCACTGGCCGTGTCTCAGGTGCATGCGGCCACCAGCCCGGCCCTGGATGAGGGCCGGGTGAGCCGCGCAGAAAAGGCCGCGGATAAAACCCTGGCGAAGATGACCATGGAAGAGAAACTCGCCTACATCGGCGGCACTGGCGGTTGGGACGTCAAGCCGTTGACCCAATACAGCATCCCGCAGATCCACGGTGCCGACGGCGGTGTCGGCGTGCGCTACACCAGTGAAGGCAACGCCCAGGGCGTGGTGTACCCGTCCGGGCCGAACCTGGCAGCCAGCTGGAACCCGCGTCGCGCCATCGACCTGGGCCGTGCCCTGGGCTACGACACCGCCAGCGGCGGTTATCAGTTCGTCACCGGCCCCGGCGTCAACCTGTACCGCATGCCGTACAGCGGCCGTGCGTTCGAGTATCTGTCGGGTGAAGACCCCTTCCTCGGCGCCAGCCTGGGGCCGGCCGTGATCAACGGGATCCAGTCGCGCGGCGTGTGGGCCAACGCCAAGCATTTCGCCGCCAATGACCAGGAAAGCAACCGCTTCCATCTCAACGAAACCATCAGCGAGCGCGTGCTGCGCGAGATGACCCTGCCGCCTTTCGAGTCCGCCTCGAAGAACAGCAAAGTCGCGATGATGATGTGTGCATTCCAGAAAGTGAACGGCGAGTTCGCGTGCCAGAACAAGCACCTGATGCGCGACATCCTGAAAACCGAATGGGGCTATCCGGGCTTCGTCCAGAGTGACTACAACGCCGTGGTCGACGGCTTGCCGGCGGCACAGGCCGGTACTGACCTGGACATGATGGGCTACCAGATGAACAGCACCGTCCTCAAGCCGTACCTGGACAGTGGCGAGCTGAGCAGCGCGACCATCGATGACAAGGTGCGCCGCATCCTCAAGCAGATCTACCTGTACAAGTTCGACAGCAAAGCCCCGCTGACCAGCCACAACATGAACAGCGCCACCAGCAACCGCACGGCGCTCAATGCCGCGCGCGAAGGCATCGTGCTGCTGAAAAACCAGAACAGCCTGCTGCCGCTGGACGCGAAGAAGGTCAAGCGCATCGCGGTGGTCGGCACCCTGGCCAAGTACGCGCCGCCTACCGGTTTCGGCAGCGCCAACGTGATGGCCGCCAACTACATCAGTGAGCTGAGCGGCTTGCAGCAACTGGCCCCAGGCGCCAAGGTCGAGTTCATCGACGGGCTGTCGCTGGACCCGGCCGCCTCCAGCTGGACCCATGCCGACAGCAACGGCAATAGCGTCAAAGGCCTGAAGACCGAGTTCTTCAGCAACACCAACTGGTCCGGTGACCCGGCTGCCACCCGCACCGACGCGCACGTCAACCTCGACTGGTCCACCGACAGCCTGCCAGTCAATGGCGACACTGCCGCCACGTCGATTCGCTACAGCGGCCAGATCACCCCGACCGTCGGCGGCGAACAGGTGTTCAAGGTCCGCGCCGACGGTGCGGTACGCCTCTACGTCAACGGCAAGAAAGTCCTCGACAACGGCGACGGCAAGCCGCTGCCGAACAACAGCATTCCGCCGACCATCCCGGTGTTCGCCAAGGTCAATCTTGAAGCCGGCAAACCGGTCGACATCAAGCTCGAATACTCGCGCCGCAACGGCTACCTCTCCACCATGGGCGGCCTGGTTGGCGTGCAGATGAGCTGGGCATCGCTGGTTGCGCCACAGGACCTGGCGCAGTACGACGCCGTACTGGTAGCAGCCGGCAACAGCAATGAATACGAGGGCGAAGGCTTCGACCACAGCTTCGACCTGCCGGAATACCAGAACCTGCTGATCCAGAGCATCGCCAAGGTCAACCCGAACACCGTGGTCACCCTGCATGGCGGCACCGGCTTGAAGATGAGCGACTGGATCGACCAGGTGCCGGCCGCACTGCACGCCTTCTACCCTGGGCAGAACGGCGGCCAGGCCCTGGCAGAGATCCTGCTGGGCAAGGTCAACCCGTCGGCCAAGCTGCCGATCAGTATCGAACGCAACATCGAAGACAACCCGATCTACGCGACTTTCCCCACGTTCGACAATCAGGAAACCCTGAGCGAGATGAGCTACAAGGACGACCTGTTCCTGGGCTATCGCGGCTACGAGAAGAAGGGCATCAAGCCGCTGTATCCGTTCGGTTATGGCTTGTCGTACACCACCTTCGGCTACAGCAACATCAGCGTCAGCCCCGGCGTCGCCGTGGCCGGTGCGCCGATCAAGGTGTCGTTCGATCTGGCCAACACCGGCAAGGTCGCCGGCGCCGAAGTGGCCGAGCTGTACGTGGGCCAGAACAACCCGAAAGTCGAACGCGCGATCAAGGAACTCAAGGGCTACAAGAAAGTGTTCCTCAAGCCTGGCCAGAGCAAGCGCGTGACCATCGAGCTCAACGACCGCTCGCTGGCCTACTACGATGTGGCCAGCAAGCAGTGGGTGGTGGATGCCGACAGCTTCAACCTGTCGGTGGGCGCTTCGTCCCAGGACATCCGCCTGAACGCCAAGCTGGTCAACCCGTTCCGCCAGGAACTGTCGACCACCACCAGCAACCCGCTGCCGCGTTCGGCGCTGAACTCGACGTTGCGTGAATCGACGGTGAAGACCGGCGGCGTACTGCATCAAAATGAAGGGGACAGCGGCACCAGCGACGGTGATGGCTATGACATGAGCGATGACAGCAGCCAGGGCAGTGCTGCGGGCAACTGATTCTCTCCCCCACATGATCGTTCCCACGCTCTGCGTGGGAATGCCGCCTGGGACGCTCCGCGTTCCGCCGACAACTCAATGCGTACAGGTGACGCAGAGCGTCACGGGATGCATTACCACGCGGAGCGTGGGAACGATCAATGACACTGCAGCGCTCAACCGTAACCACGATGCGAAGCGAGCCGCTCTTGATCTTGATCTGCTTTTGATCTCAGGCGCCCCGTTAAACCACGCTGGCCGAACGCAGGCTTGAATCCGTGGGTAACCCGGCAGGACGCCGGGTTAGCCGCCCCGCGCCATGGATGGCGCGTGGCGGCGGCCCACGGATTCAAGCCTGCGTTCGGGCACACCGAGCCTAAGCGAGGTGCCGAGTGGTGGGGCAAGAGCGTTTTGCTTACTTTTGCGCTTTTCAAAAGTGAGCCGCCGTAAGGGCGGAACCCTAAGCAGCCGTGACCGCAGAACCGGATATGTACTCGGTCTGATCCAGCATCCTGGTCGGCCCAGAGGCCGCCATCGGGGGCAAGCCCCCTCCCACATTTGGACCGGGATCGACTCAGGCTCTAATGGCCGCTTCGACCCGCGCAATGTAGGCATCGAACCGCGCCACCAGGTCCACCTGCTCCGGAAAGCGCAGCCACTGGATCTGCAGGCCATCCATCATGGCCAAAATTTCTTCCACCAGCCCGGCAATGTCCACGTCACTGCGTACCTCCCCCGCCGCCACCAGGTCGGCAAACTGCCCCTGCAGTCGTCGCTGGATCCCCGCATAGCGCTCCTGAAACCAGCCCCACGCCGGTTGCGTATCAAGCAGACTTTCCGCATTCAAAATGGTAAATGCGCGCACCACACCAGGCGCGGTGGCATTCGAGCGGTTGATCGCGCGCAGGCTGCCAAGCAACCCGCTCAACGACTTCTCGGCGCGTACTTCATCGGCAATCCGTTGGTTGACTTCGTCGCGGCGTTGCAGCACGCCCATCAACAACGAGATCTTGCTGGGAAAGTGATGCAGCAGGCCCGCCACGGAAATACCGACAATCGCCGCCACCTGGGCCACGGAGGCGCCGCTGTAGCCCTCCAGGGAGAACACCTGCAAGGCCGCGTCCAGCAGCTCTTCGCGGCGTTTTTCACCCTTGGGTGCGCGGCGGGTTTTAGGGGCAGGTTCAGTCATGGGAACGTCCTTGTGGGCAGGCTTGCACCCTATCCAAATTGCCCCTGGGCCGCAAATAAAGCTCAGGCGCTTTCGCGTTCGATCAGGCGGCAGTCCAACAGGTTCAAGCGCTGTACCTCATCCACCACCGGCAGTACGCCAAGGCTTTCCAGTATCCGCGTGGCCGCCAGCACACCGATGTCCAACGCCGGCGGCTTGATGGTGCTCAGGCTCGGCAACAGCATTTCGGCAAACGGGTAATCGCCGAAACCGAGTACCGCGCAGTCCTGGGGGATTTTCAACCCGGCACGCTGCCCTGCCAGCAAGCCGCCGGCGGCCAGGTTGTCATTGGCGAAGAAGATCGCGTCGGGCGGTGTGGCATGGCTCATCAGGCTTTCCATCGCCTGCTTGCCCGCCTCAAAGGGCGCGCGGTCGGCGTCGGGAGCGAAGACCCAGGGCTGCACGCCCAGTTCGATCAGGGTCGCAGCAAACCCCTCGCCCCGCTCGCGGGCGCTCAGGTCCCCCGCGGCGCTGTTGTGCACGAAAGCAATGCGTCGGTAGCCCTTGGCGTGCAAGTAACGCGCGGCCGTCACGCCGACTTCATAGTGGGAAAACCCGATCTGCAACGGCTTGCGCTCGGGTACGTAGTCCCAGGTTTCGACCACGGGGATGTCGGCATCGGCGATCATCTTTTCGGTGCCCGCACTGTGAAAACGGCTGGTCAGCACCAGCGCAGCCGGCGACCAGCCGAGAAAGGCGCGCACCGCACTTTCTTCCTGCTCGGCGCTGAAATAACTGGACGCCAGCAACAGCTGGTAGCCATGCCGGCTGAGGGTATCGCTGAAACCCTGGAGGGTATTGGCGAAGATCGGCCCCGAGATGTTCGGGATCACCATCGCCACGATGCGGCCCCGTGCGGAAGCCAGGCCACCGGCCACCAGATTCGGCACATAGCCCAGTTCGGCGACCACCTCGGCAATACGTTCGCGGCGCTCGGGCGAGACTTGCTCCGGCTGATTGAAATACCGCGACACGGTAATCGCCGACACCCCGGCCTGGTGCGCGACGGTGCTCAGGGTGACGCGGCCGGCGCCACGGCGTTTGCGCGGTTTTGCTTCAGTCACGGAGGGCGTCCAGTAAAAAACCAAAAAGAATATAAAACTAATTTTTTAGTATTTGACGCTCTAAACGCGAGCCTTCAATAATATCGATGTTAGCGCTAACAACGCGCATTGTCTGCTACTCGCTCGAGCGAATGCCCAAGACATCCACACAGGCGCTGGCGGTCGCAGAACCGCAGCGGACCAGGGCACTTTTCGAGCGGGCATCGCATGCACACTTTTCCACGGCACACCCATTTACTGCTTCTGGCTGGCCTGAGCGCCCTTCCCGTCCCCGGCGCTTTTGCAAGCGACGAACCGGAACTCACGCTCAAAGCCGTTACCGTCACCGCGACCCGGCGCGAAGCGTCGCTGCAGAAAGTCCCGGTGGCGGTCTCGGTGCTCGACGGCGAACAACTGGAACGCGACAACCGCAATGGCGTGGCGAGCATCGCGCAGCAAGTGCCGTCGCTGAATTTCCGCACCGGCGCCTCGAACAAGGACACCTCATTGTTCGTACGCGGTGTGGGCACCATTTCCACCTCCCCCGGCGTCGAACCGACGGTGGCCACGGTCATCGACGGCGTGGTGTACGCCCGCCCCGGCCAGGCCACCCTCGACCTGCTGGACCTGGAGCGCATCGAAGTGTTGCGCGGCCCGCAAGGTACGTTGTTCGGCAAGAATGCCTCGGCCGGAGTACTGAATATCACCAGCAAGGCGCCGACTGAGCAGACCCATGGCTTTATCGATCAGTCGTTCTACAGCGGCAACGAAAGCCGCACCCGCTTCAGTATCGGCGGCAGCCTGGTGCCGGAGGTGCTCAAGGGTTCGATCAGTACCTTGTTCGGCAGCTACGACGGCAACGTCGACAACCGCCACAATGGCCAGGAGGTCAACGGTTACAACCACAAGGGCATTCGCGGCAAGCTGGAATTCACGCCCGATGACGACGTGAAGCTGACCCTGATCGCCGACTACATGCAGTCCCACGATGACGCACCCAATGGTGTGGTCAACCAGTCCCTGAGCCCGGCGTTCGGCAACGCGTTGAGCCCGGCTCGCGCCTCCAGTGACAACCGCGACATCAACACCGATACCCGCAGCCATGTGCAAGACACCAACAAGGGCTTGTCGGCCCAACTGGACTGGAACCTGGGCGACTACACCCTGACCTCGATCACCGCCTGGCGCGGCTGGGACAACACCCAGTATCAGGACGGCGACCGCCTCGGCACGGTCAGCGCCGCCTTCCCCGGCACCGCCGACAAGGGCGACCTGGCGTTCGACCAATACTCCCAGGAACTGCGCCTGGCCTCCCCCAAGGGCGAGTTCCTCGAGTACGTCGGTGGCCTGTTCTACATGCATGGCAAGGACGAGGAAACCTACCGGCGCACCCTCACCACCACTACGCGCACCGACCGGGGCATCGCCGACTACAGCACCACCAGCGACAGCTACGCGGCGTTCGGCGAGACCACCCTCAACTTCACCTCGCGCTTTCGCGGTATCGCCGGGTTGCGCTATACCCATGACGACTTGAAGTACGACCACCGTCGCGTGTCCACCTCGTCCACCACCGTCAGCGGCATTCAACCGGCCACCGCAAGTTCCGGCTCGGTGGACGAGGACGGGTGGTCGGGCCGCCTCGGTGTACAGTACGACCTGAGCGACAGCGTCACCAGCTACCTGACTTACTCGCGTGGCTACAAAGGCCCGGCGTACAACGTGTTCTTCAACATGCAGCCGCGTGACACCGAGGCGTTAAAACCGGAAACCTCCAACACCTGGGAAGCCGGGATCAAGGCCAGCGCGTGGAACAACCGCCTGACCACCAACCTGGCGGTGTTCCACAGCGCCTACGACAATTACCAGGCCAACTTTTTCGACACCGTCGCCGGCCAGGTGGTGACGCGCCTGATCAACGCCGGCAGCGTCAGCACCGAAGGGGTCGAGCTCGATTACGCGCTGCAGGCCACCCAGCAACTCAAGCTCTCCGGCGCCCTGGCCTATACCCGTGCACGCATCGACCAATTCGCCTGCCCGCCGGGCGCGGCGGCCACCTGCAACGTGAATGGCAAACCCCTGCCGTACAGCCCGGACTGGAAAAGCTACGTGCGCGCCGACTACAGCATCCCCCTGGATAACGGCCTGGATATCGAACTGGGCACCGACTACAGCTGGCAGAGCGAAGTGCAGTACGACATCAGCCAGAACCTGGACACCCAGCAAGGCGCGTATGGCATCTGGAACGCCAGCGTGGCCCTGGCCGACTACACCCATGGCTGGCGCGTGGCGCTGCTGGCGAAGAACCTGGCCGACAAGTCTTACTCACCGCTGCTGGCCAGCGGCGGCAACTACATCTACCGCGCCGTGCCCCGTGACGATGAACGTTACGTCGGCGTGCAACTGCGCAAGGATTTCTAGCATGAGCCGTCAACTCAAACTCGGCGCGTTCCTGATGGCCACCGGGCACCATGTGGCCGCGTGGCGCCACCCGGATGTGCCGGCCAATGCCGGGCTGGATTTCGCCCACTACAAGCACCTGGCACAGGTAGCGGAAGCGGCGAAGTTCGACGCCCTGTTCGTGGCCGACAGCATTGCCGCCGCCACCGGTGAGGTCGCCAGCCGGATGGCGCGGTCGGATCATTTCGAACCGCTCACCCTGCTCTCGGCGCTCAGCGCCGTGACCGAGCATATCGGCCTGATCGCCACCGCCACCACCAGCTACAACGAGCCCTACCACGTGGCGCGCAAATTCGCCTCGCTGGATCACCTGTCCGGCGGCCGCGCAGGCTGGAACCTGGTGACCTCGGACAACGCCGCCGAAGCGCTGAACTTTGGCCGCGATGAGCATCTGGGCCATGCCGAACGCTACCGCCGCGCGCGCGAGTTTCATCAAGTGGTGACGGGGTTGTGGGACAGCTGGGACGACGACGCCTTCGTGCGCGACAAGGCCAGCGGGCGCTATTACGACCCGCTCAAATGCCATGTACTGGACCATGTGGGCGAGCATTTCCAGGTCAAAGGCCCGCTGAACGTGGCGCGCTCCCCCCAGGGCCAGCCGGTGATCGTGCAGGCCGGCTCTTCGGAAACCGGCCGTGAACTGGCGGCGCAGACCGCCGAGGTGGTGTTTACCGCGCAGACCTCATTGGCCAATGCCCAGGCGTTTTACCGCGACCTCAAGGGACGTATGGGCCGCTATGGGCGCGAGACGGACTCGCTGAAAATCATGCCGGGCGTGTTGGTGGTGGTCGGGCAGACCGAAGCCGAGGCCCGGGCGAAATTCGACACGTTTCAGGAACTGGTCGAGCCCCAGGTGGGCGTGGCGTTGCTGGGACGCATGCTGGGTAATTTCGACCTGTCCGGCTACCCGCTGGATGGACCGTTGCCGGCGCTGCCCTTGACCGACAGCGGGCAACGCAGCCGCCAGCAACTGTTGAGCGAGCTGGCCCATCGTGAACAACTGACACTGGCGCAACTGGGGCGGCGGATTGCCGGCGGACGCGGTCACTACAGCCTGATCGGCACGCCGGAGCAGATTGCCGATGAACTGCAGCACTGGTTCGAAAACGGCGCGGCGGATGGTTTCAATATCCTGGTGCCGCACCTGCCGGGCGGGCTGGAGGACGTGGCCCGCTGGGTGGTGCCGGAACTGCAACGGCGCGGCGTGTTTCGTCGCGAATACAGCGGCACCACACTGCGGGAAAACCTTGGTTTGGCACGGCCCGCAAATCGTCTTGGCACTACTCGATCCCGGGCGCTATGAGATCAAATGTGGGAGGGGGCTTGCCCCCGATGGCGGTGTGTCAGCCACATAATTCATACCTGACAGAAAGCCATCGGGGGCAAGCCCCCTCCCACAGGTTGATATGTGTTTACATCCCTCAGAAATCGACGGTGGCCGACAACAGGTAGGTACGCGGTGTCGACAGGGTCAATCCCGGCTCGCTGTCATCCGAGGCGCCGGCCGAACTCCAGTAGCGCTTGTCGGCGACGTTCTCCACATTGGCGCGCAGGGTGATGTGCTTGTCATCGACCTTGAACGCGTAGCGCGCGCCCACGTCGATGCGGTTCCAGGCGTCGATCTGCTTGACGTTGGACTGGTCCAGGTACTGTGAGCTGGAGTAAATGCCGCGACTGGTCAGGGTCAGGCCTTCCAGCGTCGGCACGTCCCACTCGGCGCCCAGGTTGACGTTGTATTTGGGCGTGGCGGGCGCGCGATTGCCGTCGAACGTACCGTTGGTGGTGTGGGTCAATTCGCTGTCGATGACCATCACCCCGCCGAGCAGGCGGAACCCCTTCAGTGGTTCGCCGAACACGCTCAATTCCATCCCATTGTTCTGGCGCTTGCCGTTGGGGCCGAACACCCGCGAGGTGGCGTTGGTCTCATACGCCGGTTGCCTGATACGGAACACCGCGGCGGTCACGGCAAAGGCACCGGCGTCGTACTTGGCGCCTGCTTCGATCTGGCGGCTGATGAAGGGCGGGAAGATTTCGTCCTCGTTGATCGAGGTGGACGGTGCGACCTTGCCCTGGCTCAGACCTTCCATATAGTTGGCGTACAACGACAGCTTGTCGGTGGCCTTGAACAGCACGCCGCCCGAGGGCGAGATTTTTTCTTCATCGTAGGCGGTGGCGCCTTTGACGTTGTCGGTCCAGTCATCCACCTGCACCCGCTGCCAGCGCGCGCCAAGGGTCAACAGCAAGCGGTCGTCGAAAAAGCCCAGGGTGTCGGACAAGGCCACGCCGCTGAAGGTGTTTTCGGTATAGACCTTGGAATCAAAGCGCGTCGGCCGCGAGGGCACCCGGGTCTGGACCGGGTTGTAGAGGTTGCTCGGCGCCGCGGCATACCGCGCGCCGCCGTTTTCAAAGTCCATGTAGAAGTAGCTGGCCGCCAGGTTGATTTCATGACTGACCGGCCCGGTGTGGAACCAGCTGCGCACGCCGGCAGTGGCGGTGCGCACGTTCTCATCGCGGGTAAAATCACGCGGCAGCACGCTGAAATCCCCGGCGTTATTGGTGACCGACACTGCGTGGCGCAGGAAGTCATGGTTGCTCTTGCGTGCGCCTACCCCGCCGTACAGCATCACACTGTCGCTGAGGTCGAACTCGCCGTTGACCGTGCCAAAGGTGTCGTTGGTACTGGCCTTGCTCCAGGACTGCGCGTAGTTGCGTCGCACGTCACTGGCGCTCGGCACCCTGGCATTGGCGCCGACCTGCACACGCTCCTGGGGCGCGTCGGTGTCACGTTCGGTACGGCCGATATCGGTGGATAGGCGCAGGCGCTCGCCGCGAAAGTCCAGGCCGAGCACCGCCATTTCGCGATCGACCGACTGATGGTCCCACTCTGTGTCCCCGGCCTGCTTCACCCCGTTGAAACGGATGCCGAATTTGTTGTCCTCGCCAAACCGACGCCCGATATCCACTGCGCCACCGGCCTGGCTGTCGGAAGCCCAACTGCCGGTGAACGAATTGATGTCCTTGTCGGTAGCCCGCTTGGGCACCACGTTGATCCCGCCGCCGACACTGCCGCGTGGGGAGATGCCATTGATCAACTGCGTCGGGCCCTTGAGGATATCGACGCGGTCGGCCATTTCCATGTCGATGGTGTAAGTCGGCAACACACCGTACAGGCCGTTGTAGGCCACATCGCTGTTGAACAGGCTGAACCCACGGATGGTGAACTGCTCATAACGCCCACCGGCCGGGTTGGTGGCGCGTACCGAAGGATCGCTGGCGATCAGATCGCCGAGGGTGCGCGCCTGCTGGTTCTTCACCGCATCGGCGGTGTAGGTGGTCATGCTGAACGGCGTCTCCATGAAGTCCCGCGCGCCCAGCAGCCCTTGCGAACCACGACGCGCCACCTGACCACCGGCATAGGTGTCGCCGTCGGCCAGCCCCGTGGTGCCCACGATCGACGTCGGCGCCAATTGCAGGCTCGCGCCCTCCGGCACCGCCACCAGCACATACGCCTGCTCCCCCATCGGTTGCAATTGCAGGCCGGAGCCTTGCAGCAACCGCGCGAAGCCTTCCTCCACGGCGTAATCGCCAGACAGGCCACTGCTGCTGCGGCCGCTGACCAACGCCGGATCGACCGACAGGTTGACCCCCGCCAGCCCGGCGAAACGCGTCAGCGCCGCGCTCAAGCTGCCGGCGGGTACCTGGTAGCTGCGACGGGCGGCGGTGTCTTCGGCGTAACTGAACGGGACGAACAGCGGGCTGGTGCTGAGGCTGAGCATCAGGCTCAGTTTCAGTAAGGGACGCAAGGACAGGTTGGGGACTGCGGGCATGGGAAGGCTCTCGATTTTATTCACTGCCTGGAATGACAGGCGAGGTAAAAAAAAGGGACAGCCTGCAGTTGAATAATTATTCCTGGGCGCGATGAGATAACCATCCAGGTATCGCCGCCGCCTCCATCGGCCTTGCGATCAAATATCCCTGGACCTCATGACAGCCCCACCCGCTGACAAGCTCATACGTTTGAAGGGTCTCAACACCCTCAGCCACCACGCGGTACCCCAACGAATGGGCAAGTTTGATAATTGTGCGTACCAGACGCTGACTCCTGGACTGCTGAACCAGGTTTTCAATCAGTGAACGATCCAACTTTACGACACTGGCGGGCAGCCGTTGCAGGTGGGACCAGTTACTGTAGCCGGTTCCGAAGTCATCAATGGCAATCTCGATACCCAACGCACGCAGCTGATTGAGATGGAGCAGCACGCTGTCGAAATCACCTATGCGGGCGCTTTCAGTCAACTCCACTTCCAGTAACCGAGGATCGAAATCAGCCTGTCGAACCCTATGGACCAGCGCGCTTATGAATACTGAAGACTCAATATCCTGCACCGTGACATTGATCGACACTTTGAAATTCAAGCCCTCACGCTGCCACTGAGCCGCCTGGTCGATCGTGTTGCGCAAGACCCACAGACTGATCTGCCCCATCAACGCTGTTTTTTCAGCCAGCGGGATGAACTCGGAAGGTCCGATTGCCCCCAGAAGCGGGTGCTCCCAGCGCAGTAGCGCCTCAACCGACGTGCATGTTCCGGTGCCTATATCAATACGAGGCTGGTAGACCATTCGAAATTGTTCATCACTGGCTATAGCCGTTGCCAGCGAGCTCAGGATAATAAAAGTGCGCTGCTGCGCGGCGTCCAATTTATCTTCGTAGTAACCCCAGCCAACCATTCGATCCCGGGCATCATCGGCGGCGCTGATGGCCAGACGCAGACACTCATGCGGCGACTTGCCTGCCCCCTCAAGTTTCAACAAGCCCACGCCGACGGTCATCTGCAAAGGAATGTCGTGGCACAGTACTGGCGTGATGTAGTCATTGATAATGGCTTTGCTGACAGCTTCTGCAATGGGGTACGGCAAAATAAGGCCGAACCGTGTAGGGCTGATTTTGTAAAGCCGCGATTCGGATGGGACAATCCCTAACAGGCGCTCCTTGATAGCCAGCATCAATTCCAGGGAAAACTCATAGCCCAACGTCTTGACTATCTCGTTCAAAAAGTCGGGAGAGATCACATCAATCACGACGATACTGCAGACTTCTGCGCGATTCTGAGCATTGCCGATGTCGCTCTCAAGCCGAGCGCGGTTGTACAGGCCTGTGGCCGGGTCAACATAGTTTTCCGATCTGAGCGCAATGATTCGACTCATCACCAGTCCAGCCAGATGCCTGAGCATTGAGGCATCTTGCTCGCTCATCATTGGCCTAGTGACGGTGTCGATCACGCACAGAGCGCCAAGACCCAAACCGTCGTCAGTGGTCAGGGGCGCGCCCGCGTAATAGCGGATGCCTGGAAGCCCGGTGACCAGGGGATTGTCCTGGAAACGCAGATCGAGCGTCGCGTCCAGCACCTCGAGAAGCTCGTGCGAGTACAAGGTATAAGCACAGAAAGATTCGCTGCGGGGCGTTTCATTGATGCACACGCCGACCTTGGCGCGGAACCACTGTTTGTGTTCATCCACAATTGAAATGAGCACGATGGGTGCCCGGAAGTATTCAGCACAGAGCGCAACGATTTGATCAAACGTACCATCGCGCTGATCGTCGAGCAGACATAGCTCTCGAATACGCAGAAGACGACGTTGCTCAAGGGTTGACAGATCTTCAGCGTGTTCCATCAGACTCTCAACGAAGGTAATGAGATAGAGGACGATTGTTCGACGTCCAATGCATACGCAGTGCGACCGACGATTCCTGCGCGACCTAAGCCACTTGAGTCGCGAACCTGCCCACCGCCTCGACGACTCTCTTGGCGCCATCCTGAATTTCAACAATGACCTGGCCGGCCTGCGTGGCAAGTTCAAGGCCTTGCTCCGCCTGGGACTTACTGTTTGCCATCTCAGCGACGGTTTGTTCCACCAGCTTCTGGTTCTGCAACACAACCGATGCGATTTCTTCAGTCGCGGTACTGGTGCGGCCGGCCAGTTGTCGAACTTCATCGGCTACCACAGCGAAGCCTCGCCCCTGCTCACCTGCGCGAGCAGCTTCAATCGCCGCATTCAATGCCAGCAAGTTGGTTTGCTGCGCAATGCTGCTGATCGTCTGAATGATCGAGCTGATCAACAACGACTGCTTGCCGAGCGCCTCTACCCCGCCGGAGGCCGCCTGCATATCACCCGCGACTTTACGCATGGTGTGCATCGTATCGTTGACTACGACGGCTCCGCGCTGAGCAGTTACATCCGTCTGCTGGGAGATCTCAAATGCCGTTTGGGCTGCTTCACTGACGTCCTGTTCACGCGCGACCTGGTCGGTGATAACCGTCGCAAACTTGACGACTTTGCAGAGCGTTCCTTCGGTGTCATAAACCGGGTTATACGTCGCTTCCAGCCATACCGTCCTACCGCTGCTGTCAACACGCTCAAATCGCCCGGCGACAAACTCACCCTTATTCAAGGTAGACCAGAACTCCTTGTATTTCTGCGACGACGCTTCATCCGGCCTGCAGAAAATACGGTGGTGACTGCCCTTTGCCTGGTTCAGGTTGTAGCCCATCGCTTTCAAGAACTGCTCATTGGCCATGAGTACATGCCCGGAAAGATCGAACTCGATCACGGCCGTCGAACGAAGTAATGCATCGATGAAGGATGTGTTTTCCGACGCTTGTTCCACGCGCGAAGTGATGTTTGTGGCATGGCAGGTCACATGGCTCAACTTGCCATTTTCATCCTTTACAGGTTGCCAATGTGCGTGAAGCCACACCAGGGAACCATCGGCGTGCAGGTATCGGTATTCATCAGAGATGGACTTACCCGCCGCTACCGCTGCTCGAAAGTTGTGGAAGCATGGGAGCTTGGATACGTACTGCGGAACAACATCAGCCATGGCGCGACCCAGGAGCCGATCCTGGTCGTAGCCCAAGGCGCCTGCGAAATGTTCGTTGCAGGCGATAATTTTGAATGCCGGGTCGATACTCATCGTCAGCATTTCGCGGTTCAGGCCATCGCGCAGTTGGCGCAGCTCCAACAGCTCTGCCGTTTGAGCGTGAAGCTGGTTCTTGAGTTTGGTATTGAACATGGAAAACCGCCTATAGGGTCATAACAAGTCTATCGGCACCGCCTGCATGATATTGAGGCCGTTCGACGCAGATAAATGATGGGAGGTTAAAGTACCGACCTGCGCCCCCGACGTGTCAACGACGCCGTCCTGCGCCAACCTGGCGCCCTAAGCGGCCGTGAAGAACGCCACTTTCGCCGTAAGGCGATCCGCCAGCTGCGAGAGTTCCATGCTAGCGGTTGCAACCTGATGCGAACCGGTGGCTGATTGCACGGTGGAGCCGTGAATACGGTTGATGTTTTGAGCGACATCATCGGCCACGCCACTCTGCTGTACGGAAGCGCTGGCAATCTGGGCGTTCATATGACTGATGGCGCCAACCTGCTCGCTGATCCTGGCCAGCGCACTCTGCGCGCTGCGGGTTTGTGTGACGGTTTGGCTTGCCAGCTCGCAACTGTTGCGCATGGTTTGCGAAGCGGCTTCTGTCCCCACTTGCAGCGTGCTGATCATCTCCCGAATTTCCTCGGTGGACTGCTGGGTACGGTTGGCCAGCGAGCGCACTTCATCAGCGACCACCGCAAATCCGCGCCCATGTTCTCCTGCCCTCGCTGCTTCAATAGCAGCGTTCAGCGCCAGCAGATTGGTTTGAGAAGCGATGGAGTTGATGACATCGATCACTGACCCGATATTTTCACTGTATTTGGATACCTGATTTACGGTACCCGTGGTTTGATCCAGCATTATTGCCAGTTGCTCAATAGCAACGGCAGTGCTGGCAACCAATCGATTACCGTTTTCCACTTCGATGTCGGCCAGGCGGGAAGCATCAGCCGCCTGCGCGGCATAGCCGGATACTTCGCTGACCGTCGCGGCCATTTGCGTGATGGCCGTAGCCACCTGCTCGGCTTCATGGGTTTGCAGGTTGATCTGGTCATTGTTGGTCGACGAGGTGGCCGACAATTGGATGGAGGAATGATTGACCTCCTGGGCTGCCCCGCGCACTTGTTGAATAGTCTGCGCCAAGTGCACTAGCGCGTCTTTGAGCACCCCCATCACGCTCTTGGGGTAATCAGTGGAAATCGTCTGGTTCAGATCACCCGCCGCCAGACGCTCAATGGCCAACGCCACCTCAGTGGGCTCCGCGCCCAATGTCGATTTAACGAAGCGAATAATCACCGCCGATAACGTGACGCTCAGCAGCAGGGCAATGCCGGTCGCGATCAACATCAGGGTACTGAACTGGCTGGCCGTTTCCTGCACCGCGCCGAGCTTGGCCTTGATGGATGCCTCTTCATAGTCAATCAGCGCATTCACGCGTTTTAACCACTCGCTGTAATCCAAAGACGTTTGACGCATCAGCAGCGCCTGGGCTGCGGGAATGTCCCCCGCTCGGCGCAGTGAAATGACCGCCTGGGTGGATGTGAGGGTTTGTTGTTCAATCTCTTTGATTGCGGTCAGCAGTCGAAGCTCTTCGCCCGTCACGCTTGCGCGTGTGAACAACTGATCCATCGGCGCCGCCGAGTCGGCGTAGGCTTGCTCCAGGGCTTTGATCTGCGACAAGTATGTGTCCAGATCATGGTCGCTGGTCACGAGCACCGCATCCCGGATAGCAATGGCGCGGTTATGCACGCTGCCACGGAAGTTGATGGCGTAGCGCTGCACCTTTGCCGCGTTTTCACCGACATCGCCCAACGTGGCATCGATGAAGCCAACACGCTGAATGCCGATGGCGGTGATCATCGTCAGAAGCGCCAGGATGGCTGCGAAACTCAGCCCTATGCGTGTGGCCAACGAAAGCGTTTTCTTCATGGCTTACTCTGAAATATGCCCGTCATGGGACTGGATTGATGCGGATGACGCGAGGGGCGCGGTGAGCCAATCACGCTGGGTGGGTTGAAGATACGTCGATGCCGGATAACCAATCCATTGAGTATTACGCACTGCATTGATAGCTCAGTGCTATCACGCGGGCATGGGTCAGGTTGGAAAAGAGCGAGCTTGCAGAAAACAAATGAATTTATTTTCGGTATGGCCCCTGGGATCAAAGGCGTCGGCCGCGAGGGCAGCGGGGTCTGGAGTCACTCCGGTTATACCCCCTTGAATGCAAAAGCTGTAACACAGTTAACCCATGCCTCCGCGACTTTGCTGTTACAACAATGCCAAAACCTCTTCACCAGTGACGCTCACGATGAATCAAACTCCCTCCTCCCATTCAACAAACGCAGGGTACTGGGTGGGCAAGCTGACGCCGCCGCAGGTGTTGCCGACATCTGTTGCGCGAGAAACGCTGTTGGCTTCCCTGAAGCAGAACGCGCCTGTCCCGCTGACGTTGCTGACGGCTCCGGCGGGCTATGGCAAAACCACCTTGCTGATGCAATGGCATGCAGCTGTGCGGCAACAAGCGCCCGATACGGTATCGGCCTGGCTGTCGCTGGATGAGGCTGATGTCGAACCCAACCGTTTTCTGGCCTACCTGATCCTGTCCCTGGACCAGGCTGGGGTTGAACTGGCGCACTTGCCCTCTCTGGCGGCCTCACAGGCGATGGACGTGCAGCCACGACGCACACTCAATGCCTTGTTGCAGGCACTTGCCCGGGAAAACCGGGTAGTCACCCTGTTTCTGGATGATTACCATCTCGCTGCCAGTGCCGAGGTCAGCGCCATTTTGAGCCATTTGCTGGAGCATGCGGCGCCTTGGCTGCACTGGGTGGTGGCCAGCCGCGCACAACCGGACTGGCCATTGTCACGTTGGAAAGCCAAGGGTTGGGTACACGAAGTCTGTGCACAGGCGTTGACCCTGTCCCTTGAAGAAACCCGTGGCATTCTCGGCGCTGATCTGGACGCCGCTGCCTTGTGCCAGGTACACAAGGCCACCGAAGGGTGGGCCGTGGCAGTGCAACTGGCCCGCTTATGGCGCACGAGTAACGACGGTTCGATTTATGGTCTGACCGCCTTCTCCGGCGGTGTGGCGGATGTCGCCAACTACCTCACCACGCACATATTCACTAGCCTGTCCGAAGACTGCCAGTCACTGCTGCTGCAGACGAGCCTGCTGCAACGCTTCAATGCCGACCTGGCAGATGCGGTGGGTGGTCGTCATGACAGTGCCGAACGGCTGCAACAACTTGCCCACCTGGACACCTTGCTGATTCCGCTGGATCCGGAGCGCCAATGGTTTCGCTACCACACCCTTTTGCGGGATTTCCTGCGACTGCGCGTCAACAGCCGGCAGCGCCAGTCTATTCATTGCGCTGCGGCACACTGGCTCGCGGGCCAGAAGGATTGGAGCCAGGCCGTTCACCATGCGCTCAAGGCTGACGACATCCCATTGGCGGTGAGCCTGGTGGTCAGCGCCGGGGGGTGGGAGCTGGTATTGCACCATGGCATCCGCTACGCCCAAGGTCTGCTGCAACAGTTCGATGCCGCCACATGCAACAGCCATCCCGATCTCCTGCTGCTCCAGGCCTATCTGCACGCCAAGCTGGGCGATCACGCGCTGTCGACGCAGTTGCTGCAACGCGCCAGCGGCAAGGTCGCCGCAGACGCGCGACTGGCCCGCGACTTTCACGTCATCCAGACCCTCGCAGCGGCCTATCACGACCACCTGGACACTCTTGACGCCGACACCCTGAGCGTCCATGCCGGCCCCTCCGCCCTCGACCAGACACTCGCGCAAGCCACCCTGGAGTGCGTGCTGGCCCTGGCCGCCCTGACACGCGGCGAACTGGAATCGAGCTTGCGCACCATCAGAGATGCACACGTCAAAATGCGCGTCATTGCCAGCCCACGCGGCGAAAACTATTGCCGTATTCACGAGGCGCAAGCCCTGGCACTCGCTGGACGTATCGATGAAGCCAGTGTGCTGCTGGAGCAGGCCCTGACGTTTGCCACCCGGCAATTCGGCCAGGAAAGTTCATTGCGGGCGCTGGTGGGCTGTTTCAAGGCCAGGCATCTGTATTGGCAAAGTGAATGGGCGCAGACCCGGCCTTGGCTCGAGGACGGCTGGGCCGCGCTGGAGCATGCCGACGGTTGGCTGGATATTGTCGCCGTAACGGCTGAACTCACCTGGCGCACGCGGTTGCGTAGCCATGGCCTGCACGCGGCTCTATTGGAACTGAACCATGTCGACCAACTGGCTGATGCCCGCCAATGGCCACGTTTATCAAGGTTGGTGCAGGCCTGGCGTATCGATGCGTGGGTGCAGGGAGGGCAACTGCCTATCGCCCGCCAGGCGCTTTTACAGATGGACCTGGAGCGCATCGCCAACTGTGCCCAGGATTGGCGTGGTCAAGAAGCCGCCACGCTGGCATTGGCCCGTCTGCAGTTGCAGAGCGGCCTCTCGGCTGCCGCGCTGACCCGCCTGCAACGTGTCGCCGCGCAGATGGAGACAAAAGCGTTGCTCCTGCCGGCGTGGCGCTTGAGGTTGATGGCCTTGGCCGCCAGCGGCAAGGTGCGCACGCTTCATGCCGAGGACACCGAACAGACCCTGGCCCCGATCATCCAGCATGGCCTGCCAGGATTGCTCCTGGAAGTCGGGCCGAGCCTGCTGCCCGCGTTATTGGACTATCCGGCGCCACCACCGATGCTCACCTCGGTGATCAAGCGATTGCGCGGCTGGCGGGCACATCCCATGCCCGCACACAGCGTGTTGAGTGCAAAGGAACGCCAGGTGCTGAGCCTGCTGTCTCAGGGTCAATCCAACAAAGCGATCGCGCTCGCATTGGAAATCTCCGAAAACACCGTGAAATTTCACCTCAAGCACCTGTTCGCCAAACTGGGAGTGGACAACCGCACAGCCGCCATCAGCGCGGCACTGCGCGAAGGCTATCTCGACACCTCGCTCTGAGCCGCAAACCTACCCACCTGGGTAGGGGCAACGCGCGATTGCCCGCCCCTTACCCGCCCCGCCCGTAGCAACCCGCCCGAGGCCCTGCCTAGCATCGTGACCATCCGCAGAGGAGGGTCGCGACGGCAGCCATCTCCTGTGCCTGACAAGAACAACAAACCTCAGGAGATGCACTGTGCAATCAAACCGCAAGACTGTGCGCGTCGCGACCGATGTGGGGGGCACCTTCACCGATCTGGTGTACTTCGAGAACGATCCCGTCACCGGTCAACAGACGATCCGTACCGCCAAGGTCGATACCACCCCGCCGAACTTTGCCCAGGGCATTCTCAATGTGATCCGCAAGGCTCGGGTCACCCTGTCGCAGGTTGATTTTCTCGCCCATGGCACCACGGTGGTCATCAACGCCTTGACCGAACGCCGTGGGGTCAAAACCGCCCTGATTACCACACGAGGTTTTCGCGACATCCTGGAAATCGCACGCGCCAACCGGCCCGACTATTTCAACCTGAAGTGGGTCAAGCCCGCCCCGTTCGTGCCGCGCTACCTACGCCTGGAAGTTGCCGGACGCCTGTGCACCGATGGGCGCGAACGCGAGCCGTTGGCGCTGGATGAACTGCCGGCCATGATTGAGGGCTTGCGTGCCGATGGCGTTGAAGCGATCGCCATCTGCCTGCTGCATGCCTATGCCAACCCCAGCCACGAACAGGCGGTGTTGAACGAGGTAAAACGCTTGTGGCCCGAGGTCTCGGTGGTTGCCTCGCACCAGATCACCCGCGAGTGGCGCGAATACGAGCGCACCAGTACGACGGCCCTCTCGGCCTATGTGCAACCGATCGCCGCCCGCTACCTGGATGAGCTGGAGGCTGGCCTGCGCAGCGAGGGCTATCAGGCGCCGCTGTACATCATGCAGTCCAATTGCGGTGTGGACAGCGTGGCCCATGCCCGCGATATCCCTATCACCATGGTCGAGTCCGGGCCGGCCAGTGGCTTCTGGGCAGCGGCCGAATTGGGCCGGTTGATCGATGAGCCCAACCTGCTCGGGCTGGACATCGGCGGCACCACGGCCAAATGCGCGCTGATCCGCAACGGTCAGGTTGCGATCAAGACGGACTATTGGATCGAGCGCGACCGAATCAATGCCGGCTACCCGATCATGGTGCCGGTGGTGGACCTGGTGGAAATCGGCAATGGTGGAGGTTCCATCGCCTGGGTCGACGCATTCGACAAGCTGCATGTCGGCCCACAGTCCGCCGGCGCCGTGCCCGGCCCGGCCGCCTATGGCCAAGGTGGCACCGAGATCACCACCACCGACGCCAATCTGGCGCTGGGCCGCATCAATGCGCAGTACTTCTGCGGCGGCGAAGTGAGCGCCGACGTCAAGGCCGTCGCCCAGGGTTTCAACGCGCTGAGCGAGCGCCTGCAACTGCCTGCCGATGAGATCGCACGCGGCGTAATACGCCTGGCCAACAACAATATGGTCAACGCCTTGAAGCTGGTGTCATTGAGCCGTGGCCACGACCCACGCGAGCTGACCTTGATGGCCTTTGGCGGTGGAGGTGCACTGCATGCAGTGGCCCTGGCCCAGGAACTGGGGGTTAAAAAGGTCATCGTCCCCCGTGGGGCCTCGGTGTTCTCGGCATGGGGCATGACGCTTTCGGATCTGCGTCGTGACTTGTTCATCAATCGCTTTGTTGACACCACGCAGTCACAGGCCCTGGAGCACACCCAAGCGTTCCTGGAGGAACTGGTGGCCAGCGCCCGCGAGCAGTTCACGGCCGAGGCTGTGCCCCCGGAGCGGGTCGAACTTCAGGTGCATTGCAAGCTGCGTTACCAGAACCAGGAGCATTCGGTGGAAGTACCGCTGGGCCTTGATGAACGCCTGGACAGTGACTGGAAACACATCGCACAGCGCTTCCACACGCTTTATGAACAGCACTACACCTATCGCCTCGAGGCGCCGCTGGAGATTGTCGGTTTCCATCTGGTCGCTGTCGCCCAAATCGACAAGTTGATCCCCCAGGCCCTCCCCGTCACCGGGCGCACGATTGACGCCGCCCGCAAGGGCCAACGCCAAGTCGACTACGCCACGGACGGCATTCACGAAGCGGCCATTTATGACTACGCCCTGCTGGAGCCGTACATGTGCTTTGACGGCCCCGCCGTGATTGAAGACGCCGGCACCACCGTCGTGGTTCACCCGCACAACCACGTGCTCGTGGACCGCCTCGGCAACCTGCACATCACGCTCAACGGCTGACGGGGATATCACCATGCATACACTCGACATCTTCACCCGCGACATTATCCAGAACTCGCTGCAAGCCATTGCCGACGAGATGTTCGCCGCCATGCGCAAGGCGGCGATGAGCCCGGTGATCTACGAGGTGCTGGACATGGGCACCGGCATCACCGACACCCACGGTGACATCGCCAGTTCCGGGGCCGGGATCCCGGCCTTTGTCGGCGTGCTGGACAAGGCGGTCAAACAGATCCTGCTGCACCATACCGGCCCCGACGATATCCAGGACGGCGATGTCTTCATTTGCAACGACCCTCACAGCGGCGCTGTGACCCACCTCAATGATGTGGTGCTGGCCATGCCGGTGTTCGCCGACGGGCGGCGTGTGGCCTGGACCGCCAACATTGCCCATTGGAACGATGTCGGCGGCATGGTGCCTGGGTCGCTGTCGACCCAGGCCACCGATATCTTCCAGGAAGGTTTGCGCCTGTGCTCGGTCAAGCTGATCAGCCGCGGCCAACCGATTCGCTCCGTGTTGCAGATCCTGCGCGCCAACACGCGCATGCCGGACTTCATGGAGGGCGACCTGTGGGCGGGCGTGGCAGCGGTGCGCAGTGGAGCCTTGCGCCTGCGTGAGCTGACCGCCAAATACGGCACGGACCTGTTCCTGATGGCCATGCAGGACTTCATGGACTTGGGCGAAAAGGTTTCGCGCAAGGCTCTGATGGAGCTGCCCAATGCCAGCCTGTTTCTGGAGGAACCGCAGGACGACGGCAGCCTCTTCAAGGTCACCGTACACATTCATGACCACACCTTGACTATCGACTTGCGCGACAACCCCGACCAGTGCGCAGGGCCAACCAACCTGAGCCGGGACGGCGCCGTGGTGGCGGCGCAGATGGTCTTCAAGGCGCTGACGGCACCGCAGGGCATCACCAACGGCGGCACCTTCCGTCCGCTGACGGTGCTGACGCGTCCGGGCTCGCTGTTCGATGCCCAGTCACCGGCGGCTGAAGGCTTCTATTTCGAGAACCTGATCCGCGTGCATGACCTGATCCTGCGCTGTCTGGCCCAGCGGTTCCCCAATCGGCTGCCCGCCGGCAACTTCGCTTCGGTCTGCGCCACCATTATCGGCGGTCGGCATCCGGACACCGGCCGCGTTTTTACCCTGGTGGAGCCAGAGATTGGTGGTTGGGGCGCTGAGCCCGGACGCGATGGCAACAACGCCGTTTATTCCGGGCTGCACGGCGAAACCTACAACTGTCCGGTTGAGGTGTGCGAGGCCCGCTACGGCCTGTACGTGGAACGCATGGCGTTGAACGACGAACCGGGCGGGCATGGGCAGTTCCGGGGCGGTCGCGGCATTTGCATCGACTACCGCGTGCGGGCCGACGGCAGCTTCCTGACCTGCGGCTACACCCGCTCGGTCGTACCACCATGGGGCTTGCAAGAGGGTCTGGACGGCACGCCCAACTACGTCGAAGTCCTGCGCGGTGACCAGCCGCCGCAACGCTACGCCATGGCCAGCGCAGTGCCGCTCAATGCAGGCGACCTGGTACGCGTACGCACCGGTGCCGGCGGGGGCTACGGACCGCCGGCCGCACGCGACCCCGCCGCCGTGCGCAACGACCTGAAGAATGGCTACCTCGACGAACAAACGGCCTACGCCGTGTACGGCGTCATGCCCTGACCCCAACCCGCCGCCAAGCGGCGGCCTTCCCATGCGCTCACCTACAACAATAAGAGGGAATCGTCATGTTGCAACATCCGTTGACGCGCTTCGGCGCTGTGGTTTCGCTGGCGCTGGTGCTGGGCAACAGCCCTTCGGCCCACGCCGAACAGTTCATTGGCTTTGGACAACCCGGGTTGCCCGGGCGCTGGGCCCTGGAAACCTTTCCCGTGTTCAACCGCGACGCCGAAGGCAATGTACGTGCTGGCGGCAACACGGTGCTGGCGTACTTTTCCGAAACCGGCTTTACCGACACCACCCGCGATCAATTGCAGTTCTGGGTGGGCGCCGTCCCGGGTTACGCCAGTACCCAAGGTGCGAAGAACACCAGCCCATGGGGAATTGCCTCCCCCAATCTCGGCCTCGCTTACTACTACAACGTGCTTGAACCCACCAGTGCCTACGGCGCTGCGGACTACACCACGTTCTGGGTCAACCCGACACTGATGGTCGAGTTTCCCAACGGCAACAACGAGGTCGCCGGCTACGGTGCCTTTGCCAACCGTTACGCGGTCAGTTTCAGCGTGGCCAACTATTGGCGGCAGGGCAAATTCGCCGCCACTTTCACCCCCGCCGGCGTGCATTACGCCGCACGCAATCGCAACTCCACCGACCTGGGGGACGGCGACCTGCGCCAGCTGCGTGGCGGCATCAGCTACTGGTTCGCCGACATTGCCGCAGGCTACCTGGTGCGCGATGACCTCTGGCTGGGCGTGCATCACGTCTACCACGTCAATAACCGCGCGGCCGCAAGCTTTGCATCGTCGCGTGTGGGAAAGATCGGCCCCTCCATGACCTACACCGGGTTTGCCCAACAAGAGCTCTTCCTGTCCGCCAATATGAATTTCGATTACTACCGCAGCGCCAATCTGCCGCGCTCCACTGAACTGACCATGGCGCTGGTGAAGTTCTTCTAGCCCTGGCACCCCTTTGATGTGAGGACATCGCGCATGGATACTGCAACAACCCCTCCCCTCCAGCCCCACGATGTAGCGGTTTCGGTACGCTGGCTCAATCCGATTGGCTGCCCCACCTTTGATGCACCGATTGCCGACTTACTGCACGGCATTAAACAACCGTCGACCCACGTTGAAGTGGTGTCCTTTGACATGGCGCCCAGTCCGACGCACCTGGAATACCGGACCTATGAGGCACTGACCTATGAACGCACCGTTCGCATTGCGCGTGATTGCGCCCAGCAGCACATCGACGCCTTGGTGATCGGCTGCTTCTACGATCCGGCGCTGGAGGACGCGCGAGAAATTTCCGGCAACTGCCTGGTTGTCGCGCCCTGCCAGTCGAGCCTGCAGGTGGCCGCACAACTGGCCAACCGCTACTCGATTATTGTCGGGCGTGACAAGTGGATGGAGCAGATGCGTGGGCGCGTTCGTGGCTATGGCGCGGGAGATCGACTTGCTTCGATGCGCGCACTCGCAATGGGCGTCGATGAATTCCAGAAAGACCCTGCCCTCACCCGGCGCCGCATTATTGAACAAGCCATTCGGGCCGTCGAAGAAGACGGCGCCGAAGCCATTATCCTGGGTTGCACCATTGAGTTCGGCTTCTTTGAGCAAGTGCAGCGTGAGGTGGGCGTGCCGGTCATCGATCCCGTCGTGGCCGCGTTCAAGATGGCCGAGGCGCTGGCCGGCATGAAGCAACGCTTCGGCTGGTCTCCAAGTCGCGTTGGCAGCTGCGAGCCACCGCCTGAAAGCGAGATCACAACCTTTGGCCTGTTCCAGGGCCCCGTGCCCATCGGCAATCGCGTGGACGCCTAGCGTCTCAACCTTGAGATGGCCGAGCGGCCATCTCCCTTAAAGGGACCTCACCCTCATGAGCGAATCCATTGCAATGCCCAAGCACGAAGCACGCTCCACCCGGCAAGTGGGCGACGTTTTCCGCGATGTGCCCCTGACCCGCGAGCACCTCAAGTGTTGCCTTGCGTTGTTCTTCGTCTTCGCCATCGAGGCGTGGGAGATGATGATCATTGTCTACACCGCGCCGCTGATCGCCCAGGACTTTGCGCTGGACGCTTTAGCCGTCGGCCACCTGATTGGCGCCATGTTCATCGGCATGCTGCTGGGCTCGTTGATCTGGGGCAAGCTGGCCGAACGCATCGGACGCAAGGGGGCGGTGATCTGGAGCCTGGCCAGTTACGGCGTGATCTCGCTGGCCAGCGCCTTCGCGCCGGACTACATCACCCTGTACGTACTGCGACTGCTCTCCGGCGTCGCGGCCGTGGGCATGATGGTGGTCACCTTCGCCCACTACCAGGAGTTGTTGCCTGTGCGCCAGCGAGGCGCCTTGACGGTATACCTGGCGTCGGGCTGGCCAATCGGCATGCTCCTGGCGCTGGGGGCTACCGTGTGGCTAATGCCCTATGGCTGGCGCACGGTCATTGCGGTGAGTTCACTCGGTGGCCTGTGGGCACTGGTGGTCGCGCGCTGGGTGCCGGAGTCGCCGTACTGGCTGGCCAGTGTGGGGCGCCAGCCGCAGGCCCGCGCCGTGCTCGCCCGCCTGAGCCGAGGTGCCGTGCAGGTGCCGCAGGACTGCCAACTGCAGGTGGACACGGTCAACCGCGGTCGGCAACGGGAGCTGTTCGCCCCGGCGTTGTTGAAAGTCAGCGCGTTGCAGATCCTGGTCAATTTCACGTTTTCCTGGGGCTATTGGGGCCTGCAAACCTGGCTGCCGACGTTGCTGCAACAACGCGGCCTGACCCTGCCGCAGAGCTATGGCTTCATCGCGCTGTCAGCGCTGTGCATGATCCCCGGCTACATGGCCGCGTCATGGTTGACCCATCGCTATGGTCGCAAGAAGATCATCGTCGGTTTTATCAGCGCCTCGGTGATCGCCGGCTATGGTTTTGCCAACTCACAAACACTGGAGATGCTGTACCTGAGCAACTTCGCGCTGGCGTTCTTCAGCCTGGGTGCCTGGGGCGTCTGGGGCACCTGGATCGCCGAGTTGTACCCCACCCGGCTACGCACCATCGGTTACGCCTGGGCGATTCTGGCCCAACGCATCGCCAACATCCTCGCCCCCTCCTTGATCGGTGCGCTGGTGGCCTATGGCACCTCGTTCAACATCACCACCACCTTCATCAACGCCTTCATGCTGGTCACCGTGGTGCTGACGCTGTTCATTCCCGAAACCGAAGGCAAGACACTGGACTGACGTGCAACACATCGCGCTTTCACACGCGCCCCTCGGCGGTCACCGACATCCGCCCGTCAGTGACTGCGTTTGAATAGCAGCACGCCGCGAGCTTAACGGATCGCTTCCACGGGTCCGCTACAGCCGCGTCGATCACGACTACCAGAAACGGAATTCACCATGAACAATGAACATCGAGTGCAAGGCATTACCCTCGCCATGCGTCGTGCCCCCTACCAGAACAACGGTGCCACACCTTGGTACTCAACCCTGCACCTCGGCACCCCGGGGCAACCCTTGAAATTCTCGCTGGACACGGGCACCAACATCACCTGGGTCACCTCCAGCCTCTGCGCAGCGGATCGGTGCCAGCACTACAGCGCAGGCCGGTTTGACTGTCAGGCGTCCAGCAGCTTCACCTTCACGGACTGCCTGCAACGGCCCTACAGCTTTGGTCCATGGGGAACCATGCAGGTCGAGTCGGGCGCGGACGTATTGCACATCGACCAGACGCCGCTACCCACCCAACTGCTACTGGCGGCGGACTACGACGGTGTGCAGTTTCGCCAATTGGATTGGGACGGCGGCATTGGCTTGCCCAGCAGCAGCGCCTATGTCGACGGCCGTAGCGCGTTCGTGTTTCAGGCGTTAATGAACAGCGGCAAGGTTGATCCCACACACCCCTTCATCGCCTTCGATTGGGATGCCGCATCACGGCGCGGCAGCAGTCAGTTGGGCGGCGTTGATGCCAGCAAGACCCGCGGCCCGCACCTATTTCTGCCGTGGTCGCTCTACAACAAGGTCGCTGGGGTGGAATACATCTGGTCCACGCCACTCACCTCCTACGCCGTCGGCGGCCAGGTGCTGGCCACAGACCTGAGCTTTGCCCTGGACTCCGGTTCCTCTCGGTTCAAGGGAGACGACCGGCTGATGCGCCAGACCCTGGCGTGCATCGCTCAAGGTGGCTGCCCTGATGTGGTCCTTGGTTTTGCCGATGGCGAGATTACGCTCGGGGCCAACCTCTACAACGTACTGATTGAGGAAGGCCCCGGCAAAGGCAAAACCCTGCCTCAAT
Source organism: Pseudomonas sp. 44 R 15 (assembly GCF_900004965.1). NCBI lineage: Bacteria > Pseudomonadati > Pseudomonadota > Gammaproteobacteria > Pseudomonadales > Pseudomonadaceae > Pseudomonas > Pseudomonas sp. 44 R 15. Next base: position 52,628 of record NZ_CVTU01000054.1, on the reverse strand, counting down.
TTGAGCCACTCGGCCTGGCCGACCTGATACTGGTGGGCGCATTGGTGATGGAACATTGCTACACCGTCTATGAGTACCGCGTGGTCCAATGCCGTCCGGGTGCGTACTCATTGGCGCCCGCCGGCGTGTGGCTCTTCAATCGCCCAGGCGGTCCGCAGATCATCACGCGTTCGTCCTCGCAACCGTTCGACACGGCCCCCAGACCACTCAGCCATGGAAAGCTCAGCTTCAACGCCGAAGCGCCTTCGCGGCCGATGTCGGCCGCAGGCACCTGGCAGAATGACTATGGTTCGGTCATGACGCTGACGCTTGAAGGGAACCGGATCAGCGGCACATACCAATCCTCGACGGGTTCCACAGGCAAATATGCGGTGGCGGGCTATCAAGCACCCGCCACCAACAACGCAGAACAAGGCCTTCCAATAGCGCTGGCCATCGAATGGCATTCCTTGGGTGATGACCCCGCTGATCCCAGCTGGCACTGGTCTTCCGGGCTCAGCGGACAAATGCTGCGCGTGAAGGACCAGGACAGGCTGGCACTCTCGCACCTGCTGGTGGCCACCCGTGACTTCCCGGGGCTTGCTGACCAGGGCACCTACGTCGACAAGTTGCTGTATCACAGAGTCGCCTGCGAGCCGCAAAAACCACCGGTTAGCGCGCCCACATCAACGCCGGACATTGCAGACCCCCTGAGCGGTACCTGGGCCGCCGTTGATGGAAGCCGCTTGAGCCTACGTGTGCATGCAAGCCAGCACCATGCGTTTGGCTATGTCAGCGGCACACTGTCGGCCAGCACCGGCGAATCCGAGGTATCCGGGTTCACCGACATCAATGCCCGGGGCAACGGCCTACCCTTGCAATCGGTAAGCCTGACGACAACAGCACGCGAAGGCGACACCGCGCTGTGCCTATCCGGCTCGGTCGACTTGATGGATCACAGCTTGACGGTCCTGGTCATGGCCAGCTCGCCAACCAGCGTTGTGCACAGCTATGTGCAGACGCAGGTGAAGTCCCTGACGTTCTATCGGCAAGATGCGCAGCGGATACTCACGAGGCAGCGCGCCGAATGCCTGCCATCGCTCGAAACCTAAGTAAAACGGCGACTGAGGACCCCGCCAAGGGCTCACGCAATAGCCCTGTATGTCACCGGCCTTGGCCTGATTGGGTAGTTTCAGCCAATCAATGACTTCCTTGCCGAGGCCCCTTATGGCACCGACTCACATCGCTTGCGCCTTTCTGTATGTCCTATTGCTGAGCACTGTCTGGCCTGGCCACGCCAGAGACTTGGCCGAGGGCCTTACCGAACAGTCACCTTCGGTGGCACTTGAAAATAAAAACCAACGGTACCCGCAATGGACCGGCATCGGTTCACTGAAAAACGCCTTGGGCCAGACCTGCAATGCCGTTCTGCTGGACACGCGCAATCGCCGGGGTAAGGCCGTCGGTCCGGCGTATGTGCTGACCAGCGGGCATTGTGTGTTCTACAGCTACGGTACAGCGCGCATCCGCCAGGCGTTCAACGCCGATGTGACCTTCAATTACTTTCATGACACCCCCGAACGGCATGCCACCTACGCCGTCAAGACAGCACATTGGAGCAGCATGGCGGGCACTGACCTGGCCGTACTCGAACTGGATACGTCACTGGCCGTGCTGGTGGCCAGCGCGATCATGCCACTCAAGCTGGCTTCTCATCGTCAGACATCGGATCGAGAAGTGATCAACGTGGGCGCGCCGACCGGTTTTCTGAAAAAGGGCCTGCGCATGAGTGTCTGCGTGGAGTCGCCCCTGAACAGTTTTGCCGAACACCCCGGCGTGTTTCCCAGCGCCTTGCACAACCGCTGCAACGGTCTGCGCCCAGGCAGCTCCGGCAGCCCGATGCTGGACCGCAACACCAATGAAATCACCAGCATCATCAGCAAGGTCGCGTCTGCCATTCAGAAGGACATTCTCAACAGCTGCCAGAACAACTCGGCGTGCGAAGCGGCCAAATTCAATTACAGCTATCCCGCCAACGACGTGTACTACTGCTTTGTAGACGGTGTTTTCCGTAACGACACCCCAACCTGCCAGCTCAAGGCCGTTGACATCACGCTGGACGAGCCGTGGGATCTGAAACCGTATGTGCACTTGCAACGTGACGCCGCCGACCAAATTACCCGTCCGACCTGGAACCTGAGGTTCTCGATCCAGGAGCCGTTCTACCGATTCAAGGCCGTGAATGACATCAGCGATTGCGCACGCACGCACGGCTACCAAGTCGCTGCCGGCTCTGACGAGGCCTATATCGACCAGCCCATCGGCCCAGTGCTGGGGCCGCATGTGCTATGCATACTCGGGGTGCCAAAGGCCGAGCAGCCGCTGACCGAAGCATTGCTGCGCTATGTGTTCACCCATTCGGTATTCCTGACCAACCCGGCACCGGCCCCGCAGCTCAAGCACCGCTATCACATCGCCTGGGAAAGCCAGCACAACGGTTTCAACCGGCATTACTACTACAGCGTGAACCCGGCGATCAGCACCCTCTGCGGCGATATTGACGACGATCGCTACACCCTGGCCACGGATGGCATTTTTCTTGATATAGCCGAGCTGCCGATCACGCTATGCAGCTATGCGCGTAACAGCGCCGGGCAACCGTCGGCCATTCGTACAGACGTGATCAAAGGTGCAAGGGATGGTTGAAGCCTTTGACCCGTCTTGCATCCGTAAAGGCTTGCGCGACGACACTAAGTGACCGCCCGGGCGTAGCGAATCAGATTTGTGCCAGACCGCCGTCGACGGCAACCTCACTGGCGGTCATAAAGCTGCTGTCCTGCGACGCGAGAAACGCGGCTGCCGCGCCGATTTCCTGCGGGTCGGCCATGCGTTGGAGCGGATTCATCGAGGCGAAAACCTTCATGCCGTCCTCGCCTAGCGCTGCCTTTGCGAGTTCGGTAGCCGTCGGCCCGGGCGACAACACGTTTACGCGAATACCGGTGCCCTTCAGGTCCTGCGCCCAAGTCCGCGCAAGGTTGCGCACGGCCGCCTTGCTCGCGCTGTAGACGCTGAATGCCGGAGCGCCTGTGGTGCCAGCACTCGATCCGGTCAGGATGATCGAACCGCCCTGCGCCATCAGCGGCAGCGCCTTCTGGACCGTGAAGATCACGCCCTTCACGTTGGTCTCGAAGGTTTCGTCAATGTGCTCGGCGGTGATCTTGCCGAGCGCAAGCGGGCTTCCCGCCCCGGCATTGGCGAAAACGATGTCGAGGGTTCCGCGCTCGGCCTTCACCGCCGCGTAGAGTCGATCAAGGTCGGCCAGATCGGAGACCGAGCCCTTCACCGCACGCGCATTGGGCCCGAGCTCGGCCACGGCGGCGTCGAGCGCGTCCTGGCGGCGGCCGAAGATAAAGACGAAGGCCCCCTCCTCGATAAAGCGTTTTGCGGCGGCAAAGCCGATACCGGTAGCGCCGCCGGTAATCACGGCGGTCTTTCCATTCAGTCTGGTCATGACGTGCATCCTTCGTTGGAGGTTGTACCCAAGCAGGAAATTGCTTGCTTGAGACGAGGATGCAGCGCTGATAACCTAAGGACAAGTATGCACCTTTTGGTAAGTATCAAAAAATGACGAAAACAACTGAAATCTGCGACACCGGTTGTGGGCTCAACGCCACGCTGCGCATCATCTCGGGCAAGTGGAAACCGCTGGTCCTGTTTTTCCTGCGCGACGGTCCGAAACGCTATGGCGAGCTCAAGCGCTTGATCCCTGGCGTCAGCGACAAGGTGCTGATCCAGCAGCTGAAGGATCTGGAAGCCGATCAGGTGCTTGCACGCAACGACTACAAGGAAGTGCCCCCGCGCGTGGACTACACGCTGACCCCGCTCGGCCGTAGCCTGGCCGATGCGATCATCCCGCTGTGCACCTGGGGAACCGAGAACGCAGCGCAAATGGCAGGCATCTTCGCCCAGCGCGATGCCTTGGCCGAGCGGGATGCAGACGAACCGCAGAGAAAGATGGAGAAAACTCAGACAGAATTGGTGCCATAGGCGGCACGGGGGGTTGGCCAGAGATTCGCATCACAAGATGCGGTGATGATTCAACTGAGAACCTACCGTTTACAGGGGTAAAAAAACGAACAATAAAAAAGGGCCGCGAGATAAAATCTCGCGGCCCTTTGTATTATGGTCGGGACGGAGTGATTAGAACACTCATCATTGCCAACGTAAAAAAACGCGCTATATTGTGCTTACGACAAACACAAACCACCATATGAAGTGTTTTAGTGAAAGTCGCTTAGGAGATTAGGTGTAAAAACCACACTCGTAGGAAATTTACGATGACCGATCGACGCCCTATCAACAAAGATGTGACCGTTCCGAAGCCCGGCGGTGGCCAACAGCCTCGCTCGCGAAATCAAGATGGTCAAATTCGAGACAAACGGAGTGATGCCGGTAAGCCTCGGAGCAAATAGATCAATACTGAAGTGCGTCGCCTGGTATCCATTAAGCTACTTGGCGATGCAATACTATGAGTCGCGTCAATGTGACGTGGATTCAACCTTCGTTTATCAACGTCACCACCATGTATACGTAAACTTCCGTCCCTCACGCATATTGCCTCTGCTAGCAGCCTCCTTACCAGGAGTCTTGACGATATTCAGCACCTGTTCATATGTCATACCGGACTTAATTGCAGCGTATTGTTGATCACTGATATTAGGACGCTGGGCTTTTATCGTTTCAATATCAGGGAAGCCGGATTGATAGTTGACGTTATTGCCATTGCCAGAAATGACCGGACTGTTGTTACCGCTGGAGCTGTGCGAAACCGCAGGGGTCGGTAAGACGAGCGCCGCCACTGATACCAACGCTCCCAATATGCCTGCGTACAAGCCAATTTATTTCATGCTTGCCATGCCATTTTCTGGATTCTCAGATGATTCAGTTATACGGTCACGGCGAAGCGCCGAGCATCGAGGGCGGCAACAGCCGAGAATCCAGCGCCCTTCTTGAAGCTCATGTTATGGACGAAATTCTTCATCGCATCAGACGGGTCGATGGTTTCGAGGTTGAGTCCATCAACAGTTGGCCTAGAGAACGCAACACTCAGAATCGGCTGCTCCTCCATATGACCTGTCGAACTGTTGAGCACATTGTCCAGAGCGGTGACGATGACTAGGTCATCCGGCAGGATTGCCAACAACTCTCGACCTACTCGCAGGGCGCAACTGCACACGTAGTCCTGATGAAGTTCGTTGAACCGCCCCGCAGGCATAGCCTTGGTCGACAGCTTGCCGCTTTTGAGTAGAGATTTGATTTCGGTAGGAATCACGTCGGAGCCATGGATAGCGACTTTGGCTTCTAGGACACCACCTTCATGAACAATCATCTGAATAGCTGAGCCGAGGTGTGATATTTCTGCAAACGACTCGAAAGCTTCGATGGCATCTAGCTTGGCCTGACGGTCACCATCAAGGATACGGATCGCAATGTCCCTCTCCTCTGCCCACTCGGTATGGGCAGTTTTCCATTCATCAAGCTGAGCCTGATATCGCCTTTCGTCTTCCGCCTGCGCGGCGCCAATCTTGCTTTTAAGGGCTGCACGCTGACGAGCCTCTAGCTTGAAGAGCCGGGCCCAGAAATTAGGGTGATACGTAGCGGCCGCGTGCGTAGCTTCTTGTTCAAGAGTACCGCTCTTGAGTGGCTGTCTAGGTTCAGGATTGGAGAGAAGTCGCTTCCATTTCACAGCCTCGGCACACTCCTTGTGCATTGAAAGGATGATATCTACGTGATTTTCGTACACCTCAACTTCATACGCTGCTTGTTCCAGCGCTTCCATCTTTGCGTACTCTTTCTGTCGCTTTTCAAGTTCACGCTGACGGCGATGAGCGTTACGCTCTGATCGCCGCGCAGACGCTTGCAACGAGCGTACAGTCCCTTTCCAACCCATCACGACTCTCCATACCGTTAATGTGATGGCACATTAACATAGCTCCTGGTTCTGCCTGAATCACCTGAACACCTGGAAACTGAAAATACCAAGGAACCCAGAAGGACGGCATATATACTCCACGCATCACAGAGCGAGGGCTGGGCCATTTATTCACAAATAAGGGGTACCTTCACGGCCCCCCTTTCTTCTCGCTACTCCGCCGTTTGACGTATGGCCTTCTCAATTCGCTGACGTCCTGCATGAGCAAGCTTGCTTACACCAGCTTCCTTCGCGACCGCGTATATCAAGGACTCCCCTTCGTGCCCCCGTTGTACCATCTCATCAACCAAAACACGCAGTTCTGGCAGGCAGATTTCAGATAGCCCTCTCGTGGAATCTTCGTCGCCGGGCTTACGGAAGACGACACTGGTATCCGACTCGATATGAGTAGGCCAGAAGAAGACTCCTGTCTGCTCCTCTTCATGTGAACGGAATCGTGCCCGGGCAATTTGGTCAACGCGATCACGTATCCGTGAGCCGGTTCGTACCCAGCCATGAGCACGGGCAATGCGCCTTGCGAGTGCCGTGTCCAGAACCGGCCCCTCTTGCGTTACGACATGAGCAATCATCTGCTCCAACGTTTCCGTGTAACTCGCCTCAAAGAACTGATCTGGATCGACCAACCCTACTGCCTGACGAGGGTCGGCTTCTTTATAAATCAGATATGCAGAGGGACGAGCAAAATCCAAGACATCCTCATCTGGTGTGATAGATGCAGCCTTGGCGTACTTCAAATCAGGCAACGCGCCTGACGGGTCATTGGATTCGGCCACACTGTCCACTGTGGCAACCACAGCAACCTGACTTACTGCCTCAATGACCTCAGCCATAGCTGCGTCGATTTTCAGTCGCTCTGCCTCTTGAGCGGCATCGATGACAGCCTGCTTGGCTCGGGACTCAGCAAGGAGTTCGTTCAGACGTAGATGTACCTTTTCGGCAGTTCCAATTGCATCAACCCACCAGTCTGTCGACCATATCCTAACGATCTCCCAACCAAGTCCACGCAGTACAAACTCACGGAGCTTGTCACGATCACGAGCTGTCGCACTGCGGTGATAAGTAGCACCGTCGCATTCAATCCCGGCAAGGTACCGTCCAGGTGAGTCAGGGTGAACAACCCCAAGGTCTATTCGAAAGGAGGAAACGCCAATCTGGGTAAATATCTGCCATCCCTTTTTAGCCAAGGCCGCTGCAACCGCCTCTTCGAATGGGCTGTCGAAACTACCCACGCTACCAAAGTCAGCCTCTGCGAGAGCCCGTGGGCCACGCTCTGCAAACTCCAAGAAGTGCTTAAGATCTCGAACCCCGATCGCTTGCGTACGAGCTAGATCAATATGCTCTGGGCGCAAGGTCGAAAACACCACAAGCTCCTGGCGAGCACGGGTTATTGCCACGTTCAGTCGACGCTCACCACCAGGGCGGTTCATCGGACCGAAGTTCATGGAAAGCACACCGGCAGCGTCTTTTCCGTAGGTGGTCGAGAAATAGATGATGTCTCGCTCATCGCCTTGAACGCTCTCAAGGTTCTTGACGAACACAGGTTCCAGCTCGGACTCAGCGAAATACGAATCGAGTGATGGGTCTTTCCGGCAAGCCTCATCCAGCATGTCCATGATGAGCTTCTGTTGCTCGCCGTTAAAGGTTACGACCCCCACGGTCCGCCCGCTTTCGCGGAAGGCCGGAGACTGTAGGCGGGCAACCAAATCAGCAACTAAATATCTTGCTTCAATTAAGTTTGTTCGCGACCCACCCTTGTCATATACACCCGGGACTGGGCATAACCGTACTGCTTTGTCGGCCGTAAACGGTGATGGGAAAGTCACCAGCTTCGACTGGTAGTATCGCTGGTTCGAGAAAGCGATCAGACTTTCGTGGCGGCTACGGTAGTGCCAGTTCAGATTACGCATTGGCAGATTGGCACTGATGCACTCGTCCAGAATACTCTCGAGGTCAGCCTCTACATCCTCATCTTCAGCGGTCGACTCAGCTCGGTTAAAGAACGAAGTCGGAGGGAGCTGTTTGGGGTCGCCCACCATCACCACTTGCTTCCCTCGGGCCATTGCGCCGATGGCATCCCAGACAGGTATTTGAGATGCCTCATCGAAGATAACGAGATCGAACGGCGTCGAGGCAGGAGGCAGATACTGAGCAATGGATAGAGGGCTCATGAGCAAACATGGAGTCAGCTTGGTTAGCGCTTCTGGCGCACGACTCATTAGCTCCCGCAATGGGATGTGCTTGGTCTTCTTGCCCATCTCATGTCGCAGAACGCCCCACTCTGAAGAGCGACTTACACTGTCTTGGCTTGGTAGGTCGGAACATAGCCGAGCCCGGAGCCAGTCCTTGGTCAACTCGGTGAACTTGTCATCCAAAGCCCGGAAATCGCGAATTCGTTGCTCATGCTCCACGCTGACGAACGTCCGGATCACCTCTTCATTATCGACCGTCGTATTCAGCCACCAGCGGGCGTAATTTACTTCCAATACACGACGGACTTTTCCAGAGCTGATGGCTCCTGTTTCCATCGATTGAACAATCGGCGCCAGGCCGACAGCGTAGGCTTCATCGCGAACCTTCCGCCAAGCGCACCATGCCTTAAGGCGCGATTCAGACGAGACGACAGTTTCGCAGTTTGTCTTGATATCACTTAGCGCCAGGTGAGCAGTTTCGATGACGCCCATTTCGGTGAAATGACCGACAGCCGTCAGGTGCGCCGCTCGCGCCTGTAGCAACTCAAGCTTTTCTCGAAGAGCAACACCGGCATTGGCTATAGCAGCCTCCGGTTCAAGTAGTGCGTTACCATCCCCCAACAGAGTTTGAAGCGGTGTTTTGTAGGCCGCGACCTGCTCAGGATTGAGTGCCAGCTTCGCCACCGCGGTAGCCATCTCCCCCTGAAACGCTGCCGCACTACGCACGACATCAACTTTCGTTTTCAAGTCATTCCAGACAGGAACGATTTCTCGCAGATCGGCCAGATCCACCAACTCTCGCTCAACTGCTGCTCTGTTCTTGAGCAACTCAAAATCAGCTTTTAACGACGAGCCACAACGCCCCTCCTCTACATGAGGATGGTCGTCGACAAGCCGACCGCGTTCTTCTATGCCACGTCGTTCAGCCTGGAAGCGCAGAGCTGCAGTCAGCACGTCAATATCCGTGGTCAAACCGCTCCAGAGAGAGCTAGTTGCTGAGCTGAGATCAACCAGCTCATCTAACCCAGCATCGAGACGAGTCAGCGCACGCAGCCGGCGGAGTTCCTCCTTCAGGCCATCACCTAGCTGGTCCTGCTCAACCAACTGCAAGCCGTCATCGATCCAGGCAGAATTACTTTTCTGAAGCCGCATAGCCTCTTGCAGCTTGATCGCTGTCGCGAGATGCGTTGCTTCGGATTTGGCACCTTGCCAAACAGCAACACACTCATGACCTGGCTCCAGCTCATCGATTGCTCGACGCACCGACCGAATCTCTACCCAAGTAGCGAGATCCTTGCCATTGTCGACTTCACCTGTTGACGTCTGCGTCGGAGCCAATAGCCCAGCGATGCGGCGTTTTCCGAACCAAGACTTAGGCCAGAAAGACTCCTCCGCGTCTTTCCACTCGCGCAGCAGGAGTTCGGTATCAAGTACTTCAATCGCATCAACGTAGGACGCCGTTAGCTGGTGCTTGAGGTCGTCTATCTGACACAGCAATGTGACAGCTTGCCCGAGAACGTCAGTGACATTTTCTGGCCAGGCCGAGCCTAGATCAACGAACGTAGCGCGGCGTTGCTGCAGCAAATCAATGCCTTGTTTAGCTTCAGCAATAATACGAGAGGACCAGAGGGATGAGAGTCTGGAGTTAATGTCCCGGTGTTCGTCGACCCAAGTGCAGCCGTCACTCAGACGTTTAGAAATCGAGCGAGCATCGGGGCGCAGTGCGAAACGCCAATCATGCCCAGCGGCAGCAGGAAGTGCTCGAGAAAGGATCGATAGCCCCTCAAGCGCTGTTGGGGTGTACTCCGTAACAGGAAGCCCAGACAGCTCAACAAAGCGATCGGCAGCTCTCTGGACTTCAAGCACAGCGGGAAGCACGTCACGAGCCGCCTGCACGAATTGTTGCTGCCAATGAGGCGACCACTCTGCTTGGCCTACCCCGGACAAAGCGTTGCCTGCCAGCTGACTGTAACCCACAGCCTGTGCGTTCACTTCAAGGCGGTCGCCCAGCTCTCGAAGTTCAAGCATGGCCTTCTGATCATGCGTTTCCGGAGATGGCCAACCAAGTGGAGCTACTGCCTCATCAACACCCGATGTCACCGTCCCGATGGCATCGTAGATGGTGTAGCCGTTGCGGTGCCGGCGATGCAGACGCTCGACATAAATATTGAGGCTGTCACGCAGGGACGCGAGCCGCTGCGCTTCCACCTCCCATGCGGCAGCATCTACCTGCCCTTTCGCTTCCCAAGCCGACTGTAACTGAGCAAGGACATCCGTTTTCCGAGCTTTGCTGGAGTGAAGTTCAAGGCAGAACTCACCCAGACCGATTTCACGCAAGCGCCGGTACACGACATCCAGGGCAGCAATTTTCTCAGACACGAACAGCACCCGGCGCCCTTGAGCGATCGACTGGGCGATCATGTTGGAAATCGTTTGGCTTTTACCCGTGCCAGGTGGGCCGATGAGAACGAAGTCTTTACCCTTGGCTGCGGCCATCACAGCCGCAAGCTGAGATGAATCAGATGGCAGTGGGCAGAACACATCAGTCGGGCCGTAATCACGGTCCAGTGACTCCGCCTCCGGAAACGGGGTATCGGAGATGAACGAATCACGTGGCGTATCCAGAAGGTGCTGGACTACAGGGCTCTGTCGAAGGTGCTCTGCATTCTCGGCAAGATCCTTCCACATAAGATACTTGGCAAACGAGAACATCGAGAGCACAACGTCCTCGTTAAGCTCCCAGCCTGCGATGTCCTTGATCGCATGACCAACCTTGTTCCAAATACCGGCGATATCCAGACCGGAGTCGTCCCGAGGCAGCTCCTGCTCCAGTGAACCCAAGCCCAGTTCAAAGTCTTGACGCAGCATCTCGATCAGAGTCGGGTTAAAACGAGGCTCATCATCGTGCAGCACCATGGTGAATCCGGAGCGTGCGCTCTTACGCTCCAAAGTGACAGGAACCAAGACCAGTGGCGCTTTGTACTTCTGCCCAGCTCTATCCTCACGCGTCCAACTAAGGAAACCGATGGCCAGGAAAAGCGTGTTGGAGCCACCCTCCTGCAAAGCAGTACGAGCGCTTCGATATAACTCAGTTAACCGGACATCCATTTCGGCGGACGTCAGCGCAACGAATACTTCCCTACGTTTGAGAGCATCTTCAGCATGACGGCGGCGAACATCTTCTCGCTCACGCTGCTCATAGAGTGCGCGCTCACGCGGATCTGCGCCATCCATCAGGTCAGGCCTGGTAAGCAGCTTCAGAGACTGTCCACTTGCAAGAATGTCCTCGAGAGCACCAGGATCAGGCGATTCAAGCTTCAGCGCTCGCTTACCCATTTTGAAATTGAGCAAGTTATTTCGAAGCGACAGATCCAGAAGCTTCCGCTGCCACCGGCCCAAGCGATCTGCTGGGTCTAGCTTGGACAGATCTTCAACCTGTACCTTATTATTGTCATCAGCGAGGCCGATCCCTTCCTCCACAAGAAGCGATGGAGCTTCATCAGTCTCAGCAACGGCGACACGTGCGATCTGAGCCTCTGAGCTGGCGAGCGGTTTGATACGCTGCAAACGGGCGCGACGGATATCTAGCAGCATCTCGAAAACACTTTCAGCGTCTTCGGCTACTTGTTTCGTGCCCATCTCTACCGCATAAGAGAATGGCGGTATCGAGGCGTGGGTAATAAGAGTGGTCTCAAATAGCACGAGTTCCTGAAGCTTCACCCGCTTACGCACTGCAGTGACATCATCCACCACTGCAGTCGTGAACTCTTCTGGCTTAAGCCACAAACCAGCAAAAGCGTGACCATGGGTGAATACGATCACAGGGTTAAGACCGATCTGCTCCAATGCTGCGCAGAAAAGCAGAGTCAGATCGAGACAAGTAGCCAACCCGGAGTCAGCAATCTGACTGGGGCTACGAGTCTTCTGTCCTGATTGTTCAAAGCTGGCCGGCGGCAACGCATAGTCGAGCTTCATGCGCGCCACCGCGCCCCACACTGCCGACGCCAACTGCCAAGCTCTTTTGGGGCCACCCTCATATCCATCAAGTGCCGACGGCTTATCGCTAAGACGAAGCAACTCGGCCGCCTGCTTGAGCAACCGCTCAACCGCTGCATCATTCGGCTGAACAAAAGCCGCAGTCATATCTGGTATATGCCGCAATCCGCCCCACTGGTTTCTGGGCAAAAGGTCTACGACCTGTTCAAGCCGAGCAACTTCCTTGCGACCGCTCTCCGCCTCCTTGTCATCGGCTTCGAGGACAAATGTAAAGGTCGACATTTCTGACTCTGTCAGGCGACTCAACAACGGGCCGTCCAAGACAAGATCAAGCCCAGGTATGACCCGAAAGCTATCTGCAGCGATCTCGTCGATCCGCCAGATCTTGGACTTAAATACCTCGGGGGCAGAGCTAAGCGTAAGAGTGGCATTGACGAAACGATTATTCGTTTCGTTCGAGATACGAAGCTCGCGAATCACAGGGATAGCGTTCTGGAAATCTGCAAGATTTAGCTTTGCTACCAAGGTGGCAAGGACCTTTACTTCCTTAGGCGGGGCTTCTTCTTGGGGTGTGAGGGGCTGAACGATATCGTCCATGCGCAACAATCCTTGTCGTTATGCTCAAGGGAGTGCCGAAACTGACCGGCCAGGGAGCCCCTCTTGAGCTGATGGCGGGATGATATCTCTTATAGTCACAGCCGTAATGTGCCTTTGGTCGTCACTGTTCTCCCAGGCCATCATCGAACGTCAGATACTACGACCGACACAGCTCAATATCGAAAAAGGACGGAAGTCCATCGGGCAAATTTCGATAGTGGTATCACATCGAAAAATCCATCAAGAGCCGGGTGTTCTGTGGGGTAAAAACACTTAAAAACAAAAAGGGGTTGCGAGATAAAATCTCGCAACCCCTTGAATTGTATGGTCGGGACGGAGTGATTCGAACACTCGACCCCTAGCACCCCATGCTAGTGCGCTACCGGACTGCGCTACGCCCCGACTAGGCGTGTTACTGGGTTTGCTTCTTAACGAAGCGAATCGGAATATACCGCAAGCTTTTGAAATGTGGAAGTATTTTAAAAGCCTGAATCACTTTTTCAACACCACCAGCACATCTTCGAGTTCGGAGATCATCTGGCGGATCAGTTGCTTGTATTGGGTGGTGTCGTCTTTGGCTTCATCACCGGACATGCGCTGGCGCGCGCCGCTGATGGTGAACCCCTGGTCGTACAGCAACGCGCGGATCTGTCGGATCATCAGCACGTCCTGGCGCTGATAATACCGACGGTTCCCGGTGCGTTTGACGGGGTTGAGTTGAGGAAACTCCTGCTCCCAATAGCGCAGCACGTGCGGTTTTACCGCACACAGCTCGCTGACTTCACCGATGGTGAAGTAGCGTTTGCCTGGGATGACGGGTAGTTCGTCGTTATGACTTGGTTCCAGCATAAGCCTCAACTCGGGCCTTCAACTTCTGCCCTGGACGAAAGGTGACCACACGGCGAGCCGTGATCGGGATTTCTTCTCCCGTTTTTGGATTGCGGCCAGGCCGCTGGCGTTTGTCCCGCAGGTCGAAATTGCCGAAACCGGACAATTTGACCTGCTCGTTGTCTTCCAGAGCGTGCCTGATCTCTTCAAAAAACAGCTCGACCAATTCCTTGGCCTCGCGCTTGTTCAGACCCAACTCTTCGTACAGACGTTCCGCCATCTCAGCTTTCGTCAAAGCCCCCATACGTCACTTCCTTAACGTGGCGTTCAACCTTTGTTCGAGCGAGGTGAGGATATTTTGTGTCGTGGTATTCACCTCATCGTCATTAAGAGTGCGCGATGGATGCTGCCAGGTCAAGCCAACTGCAAGGCTTTTTCTATGCGGATCAATGCCTTTACCCTGATAGACGTCAAATAGCCTGAGGTCCGTCAGCCATTCCCCTGCATTTTCTCGAATTACTTCCAGAACGGCAGTGGCGGCGACTTCACGATCGGCGATCAGGGCCAGGTCACGACGCACTTCAGGGAAGCGCGACAACTCGCTGAATTTCGGCATCTTGCCCGACGCAACTTCAGCCAGTACCAGTTCAAAAACGAAGACTGGACGGTCCAGACCCAGGGTTTTCGACAGTTCCGGGTGAATGGCGCCGACAAAGCCGACCAAGTGACCCTCGCGCTCGATGCGCGCCGTCTGGCCTGGGTGCAGCGCCGGGTGTTTGCCTGGCAGGAACGTGAACGCGTCCAGCGCACCGGCAAAGCCCAGCACGGCTTCCACGTCGGCCTTGACGTCGAAGAAGTCCACGGCGTCGCGGCCCTGTGCCCAGCCTTCCGGCAAGCGGCTGCCGCAGACCACACCGGCCAGCATCGGCTCTTGCTTCAGGCCATCGAGTTGACCGACGAAACGCAGGCCGCTTTCGAACATGCGCACGCGATCCTGCTGACGGTTCAGGTTGTGAGACAGCGCCTTGACCAGGCCTGGCCACAGTGACGAGCGCATGGCCGCCATGTCATTGGAGATCGGATTGGCCAGCAACAGCGGCTCAACGCCCGGGTTGAACAGCTCGAATTGCTTTGGATCGATGAAGCTGTAGGTCACCGCTTCCTGATAACCACGAGCCACCAGCAGGCGACGCAACTCAGGCAGGTGCGCACGCGCCTCGGCCTTCGGTTGTGGCGCAAGGCGCGCTTGCGGGTAGCGCACCGGCAGACGGTTGTAGCCGTACAGGCGGGCCAGTTCTTCGATCAGGTCGACTTCCAGACTGATATCGAAGCGATGGCTTGGCACTTCAACGTGCCACTGCCCTTCCCCACCCGCAGAGATGGCGAGGCCGAGGGCCGACAGCAGTTGCTCGATCTCGGCAGGCTCAATCACCAGGCCAAGCATTTGCTCGACGCTTTTGGCACGCAGGGTGATGGGCGCAATGGACGGCAGGTACTGTTGGTTGACGGTCTCGGTGATCGGACCGGCTTCGCCACCGGTGATGTCCAGCAGCAGGCCAGTGGCGCGCTCCATGGCTTCACGGGCCAGCTGCCAGTCCACGCCACGCTCGTAGCGGTGCGATGCATCGGTGTGCAGGCCGTAGGAACGGGCCTTGCCGGCGATGGCGATCTGGTCGAAGAACGCGCTTTCAAGGAATACGTCACGCGTGGTCGCGGAGACGCCGCTGTGCTCGCCACCCATCACGCCGGCAATCGCCAAGGCGCGGGAGTGGTCGGCAATGACCAGGGTGTCGGCGCGCAGGCTGACTTCCTGGCCGTCGAGCAGTACCAGCTTCTCGCCTTCCTCTGCCATACGCACGCGGATGCCGCCTTGGATTTCGGCAAGGTCAAACGCGTGCAGCGGCTGGCCCAGCTCCAACATCACATAGTTGGTAATGTCGACGGCCGCGTCGATGCTGCGCACATCAGCGCGGCGCAGGCGTTCAACCATCCACAGCGGGGTTGGCCTGGACAGGTCGACGTTACGGATCACGCGACCCAGGTAACGTGGGCAGGCGTTTGGCGCCAACACTTCAATCGAGCGCACTTCGTCGTGCACGGCGGGCACGCTGGCAACCACTGGACGGATGACAGGCACGTTGTACAGCGCACCCACTTCACGGGCCAGGCCGGCCAGGGACAGGCAGTCGCCACGGTTCGGGGTCAGGTCGACCTCGATGCTGGCGTCTTCCAATTCCAGGTAAACACGAATGTCCTGGCCCACCGGCGCATCGGCCGGCAGTTCCATCAAGCCGTCGTTGCCCTCGCCCACCTGCAGCTCAGCCTGGGAACACAGCATGCCGTTGGACTCGACGCCGCGCAGCTTGGCCTTCTTGATCTTGAAGTCGCCCGGCAGTTCGGCACCGATCATGGCGAACGGGATCTTCAGGCCCGGGCGCACATTGGGCGCTCCGCACACGACCTGGAAGGTCTCTGCGCCGTTACTGACCTGGCACACACGCAATTTGTCGGCATCCGGGTGCTGCTCGGTGCTCAGCACCTCGCCCACCACCACGCCACTGAATACACCGGCGGCCGGGGTGACGCTATCGACCTCAAGACCGGCCATCGACAGACGCGCAACCAGCGCGTCGCGATCCACCTGCGGGCTTACCCAGCCGCGCAGCCATTGTTCACTGAATTTCATCCTGCTCTCCTAAAGATTCGTTACGACTAGCGAAATTGCGCGAGGAACCGCAAGTCGTTGTCGAAGAACAGACGCAAGTCGTTCACGCCGTAACGCAGCATGGCCAGACGCTCAACGCCCATGCCGAAGGCAAAGCCCGAAAACTCTTCCGGGTCGATCCCGGACATGCGCAGCACGTTAGGGTGGACCATGCCGCACCCCATCACTTCCAGCCAGCCGGTCTGCTTGCAGACGCGGCAGCCTTTACCACTGCACATCACGCATTCCATATCGACTTCAGCGGATGGTTCGGTGAACGGGAAGAAGGATGGACGGAAACGCACCGCCAGCTCTTTCTCGAAGAACACCCGCAGGAATTCTTCGATGGTGCCTTTGAGGTCGGCGAAATTGATATCGCGATCGACCAGCAGGCCTTCGACCTGGTGGAACATCGGCGAATGGGTGATATCCGAGTCGCTACGGTACACACGGCCCGGGCAGACGATGCGGATCGGCGGCTTGTTCGCTTCCATGGTGCGGACCTGTACCGGCGAGGTATGGGTGCGCAACAACATGTTCGCGTTGAAATAGAAGGTGTCGTGCATCGACCGGGCCGGGTGATGGCCTGGGATGTTGAGCGCCTCGAAGTTGTGATAGTCGTCTTCGACCTCAGGGCCTTCGGCAATGCCGTAGCCGATATGGGTAAAGAACTGCTCGATACGTTCCAGAGTCCGGGTGATCGGATGCAGACCGCCCGAGGCCTGGCCACGGCCAGGCAAGGTCACGTCAATGGACTCGGCGGCGAGCTTGGCCGCAAGATCGGCCTCCTCGAGCGACGCCTTGCGCGCATTGAGAACCTCGGTGACGCGCTCCTTGGCAACGTTGATCAGCGCACCGACCTGCGGACGCTCCTCAGCCGGCAAATTCCCCAGGGTCTTCATCACCTGAGTCAATTCACCCTTTTTACCAAGGTAGTGAACCCGGATTTGCTCCAGGGCATTTACATCTTCAGCGCTTTGCACAGCCTCAAGGGCTTGGGCGACGAGCGCGTCCAGGTTTTCCATGTACAGACTCCAGATACAAAATAGGGGAAGAGCTTGAAGGCTCTTCCCCTATTTATGACGTTTACCACCTTGGGCTACAGGAGTAGCCCAGGGTGACTGTCGGGGGTACTTAAGCCAAGGAGGCTTTAGCTTTCTCGACAATCGCAGCAAACACCGCTTTTTCGTTCACGGCCAGTTCAGCCAGAACCTTACGGTCGATTTCGATGGACGCTTTCTTCAGGCCAGCGATGAAACGGCTGTAGGACAGACCGTTAACACGTGCACCAGCGTTGATACGAGCGATCCACAGAGCGCGGAACTGACGTTTTTTCTGACGACGGTCACGGTAGGCGTATTGGCCTGCCTTGATTACCGCTTGCTTGGCAACACGGAATACGCGTGAACGCGCGCCGTAGTAGCCTTTAGCAAGTTTCAGAATTTTTTTGTGACGCTTACGGGCCATGACGCCACGCTTAACACGAGCCATGAGTTACTTCCTCTATTCTTGAACCAAAATTAACGAAGGCGCAGCATGCGCTCGACTTTTGCCACGTCAGACGGATGCAGCAAGCTGCTACCGCGCAGTTGACGCTTACGCTTGGTCGACATTTTGGTCAGGATGTGGCTCTTGAAAGCGTGCTTGTGCTTGATGCCGTTAGCAGTTTTCAGAAACCGCTTAGCAGCACCACTTTTAGTTTTCATCTTTGGCATGTTCGGTACTCCGCATTCAGTTGATAAACATAATCAGAAGGCCTGCCGTGCCCTGTTGATTACTTCTTCTTTTTCGGGGCGATGACCATGATCAGCTGGCGTCCTTCCATCTTAGGATGCTGTTCGACCGAACCGTACTCGAGCAGGTCAGCTTCAACCCGCTTGAGGAGTTCCATCCCCAGCTCCTGGTGGGCCATCTCACGGCCGCGGAATCGCAAGGATACCTTGGCCCTGTCCCCATCACTCAGGAAACGTACCAGGTTGCGCAGTTTTACCTGGTAATCCCCTTCCTCCGTCCCTGGACGAAACTTGATTTCTTTAACCTGGATCTGCTTCTGGTTTTTCTTGGCTGCGGCAACCTGCTTCTTCTTCTCGAAGATCGATTTGCCGTAGTCCATCAGCTTGCAGACAGGTGGTACAGCATCGGCGGAAATTTCCACCAAATCGAGCTTGGCTTCTTCAGCCTTAAGAAGCGCGTCTTCAATTGACACAATCCCAAGCTGCTCACCTTCAGCCCCAATTAACCGAACCTCGCGTGCCGAGATATTCTCGTTGATCGGGGCTTTCGGTGCAGCTCGTTTATCTTGTCTCATTTCACGCTTAATAGTAATTACTCCGAATCTGGGCGACCACGCCGGGAAACCGCTTGCGCGAGGAACTCAGCGAACTGGGCGACGGGCATCGAGCCCAGGTCAGCACCTTCACGAGTACGCACAGCGACAGTCTGCATCTCGACTTCCCGATCTCCGATAACCAAAAGATAGGGAACCTTGAGCAAAGTATGCTCACGGATTTTAAAGCCGATCTTTTCATTTCTCAAGTCGGACTTGGCACGAAATCCGCTTTCGTTGAGTGTTTTTTCAACTTCAGCGGCAAAATCTGCCTGTTTATCAGTGATATTCATGATCACTGCCTGGGTCGGAGCCAGCCACGCCGGGAACGCGCCCTCGTAGTGCTCGATCAGGATGCCGACGAACCGTTCGAACGAGCCAAGGATCGCCCGGTGCAGCATAACCGGGTGTTTACGGCTGTTGTCTTCGGAGACGTATTCGGCTCCCAGACGGATCGGCAGGTTAAAATCGAGCTGCAGGGTACCACACTGCCAGACACGGCCAAGGCAATCTTTCAGCGAGAACTCGATCTTGGGACCGTAGAACGCGCCCTCACCCGGCTGCAGGTCGTACGCAAGGCCCGCGCTGTCGAGTGCTGCGGCCAGTGCAGCTTCGGCGCGATCCCAGAGTTCGTCGGAGCCGACGCGTTTTTCCGGACGAGTGGACAGCTTCATCTCGACTTCGGTAAAGCCGAAATCGCGGTAAACGTCCATGGTCAGCTTGATGAACGCGGCCGATTCAGCCTGCATCTGCTCTTCGGTGCAGAAGATATGGGCGTCGTCCTGGGTAAAGCCGCGAACACGCATGATGCCGTGCAGCGCACCCGATGGCTCGTTGCGGTGGCAGGCACCGAACTCGGCCAGGCGCATCGGCAACTCGCGGTAGCTCTTCAGGCCTTGATTGAACACCTGCACGTGGCAAGGGCAGTTCATCGGCTTGATGGCGTAGTCGCGGTTTTCCGACTGGGTGGTGAACATGTTGTCGGCGTAGTTGGCCCAGTGCCCGGATTTCTCCCACAGGCTGCGATCAACGACCTGCGGGGTCTTGATCTCGAGGTAGCCATTTTCGCGCTGAACCTTGCGCATATACTGCTCGAGCACCTGGTACAGGGTCCAACCGTTCGGATGCCAGAACACCATGCCCGGCGCTTCTTCCTGGAGATGGAACAGGTTCAGGCGCTTGCCGATCTTGCGGTGGTCGCGTTTCTCGGCTTCTTCGATGCGCTGGATATAGGCGGCCAGCTGCTTCTTGTCGGCCCAGGCGGTGCCGTAGATACGTTGCAGTTGCTCGTTCTTCGCGTCGCCGCGCCAGTACGCGCCGGACAACTTGGTCAGCTTGAACGACTTGAGAAAGCGCGTGTTCGGCACGTGCGGGCCACGGCACATGTCCACGTATTCTTCGTGGTAGTACAGACCCATGGCCTGCTCGTCCGGCATGTCTTCCACCAGGCGCAGCTTGTAGTCTTCGCCACGGGCGGTAAACACGTCGATCACTTCGGCGCGCGGGGTGACCTTTTTGATCACGTCGTAATCTTTTTCGATCAGCGCGTGCATGCGCTGCTCGATGGCGGCCAGGTCGTCCGGAGTGAAAGGACGCTCATAGGCGATGTCGTAATAGAAGCCTTCTTCGATTACCGGACCGATCACCATCCTGGCGGTTGGGTACAGCTGCTTGACCGCATGGCCGATCAGGTGCGCGCAAGAGTGGCGAATAATCTCGAGCCCCTCTTGATCCTTGGGCGTGATGATCTGCAGGCTGGCATCGGAGGTGATCAGGTCACTGGCATCGACCAGCTTGCCGTCAACCTTGCCGGCCACGGTGGCCTTGGCAAGGCCGGCACCAATGGATGCGGCGACCTCGGCTACGGAAACCGGATGATCGAATGAACGTTGACTGCCGTCGGGTAGAGTAATAGTTGGCATGGCGCCTCCTCTCCTAGTGGTGACCCCTACCAAAGGTCACGTGGGTTGGGATGAGCCAGTACAAGATCCAACACCAGGCCGTTCAATGCTGAACGCCTGCCTTACAGCGGCAGGAGCCTTTCGGCCAACCGATAATCGAACCAGAGTGACTGGAGTGAACAAAAAAGAGCCCTGGCAAGGCGGCAAATGGCACGCCTGGAAAAAGCCAAGCCCACGATGCTAGCACAGATGAACGGTCATCGCGCCGCCACGACCGGGGTAAAGGCAAATTCCATGCTTTAGGGCCGCAAAAGTGAACTTGAGCTGTACGTCGCGCCTCAAACACCCCGAGAATCGCCGTTCGTCCTCGACCCAAAGGAGCATCCCATGATGCGTTTTACCTCGACCCTCGCCCTCGCCGCTTCCCTGGCATTCATTTCGCTCGGCGCGCAAGCCGCGGCGCCATCGAACTGGCCAGACGGCGCCCGTGACGCGTTCGTCAAAGACTGCAGCGCTGCGGCCAGCCAGAACGTGGACGCCAAAACCGCCAAAGATCATTGCGAATGTGGCGCCAACAAGATCAACGCCGAATTGAGCACCGCGGAAATCAAGGAATTGATGACCAACCAGAACGCCAGCCCGGAGCTGAAGAACAAGGCAGTCGCGGCTATTTCGTCCTGCAAAGTCGTCAAGAAAAAGTAAGAACGTCTGCTGATCAGACGTCCGTTTTGCCAAAAAAACAGCCTGAAAACTGCTATTTCTCACAAATTACGTAGCTTTTACGGCTTTTTTTAACAGCTGATATTTCGCCGCAAAGCCCCGTAGAACGGGGCTTTGCGCCGGATACTCGACTAAACGCAACGCGATTGATTAGCAAACAATGCCTTGGGGGGGCTCCCAAGCCGAACATTTCGACTATGATAGCCCTGTGTGCCCAGTTGGCCTGAGCAGCACAGCACTACTGAAAATATATGTTTCTTGGAGATACACCATGTCTAATCGCCAAACCGGCACCGTTAAATGGTTCAACGATGAAAAAGGCTTCGGCTTCATCACTCCTCAAGGTGGCGGTGACGACCTGTTCGTACACTTCAAAGCTATCGAAAGCGACGGTTTCAAAAGCCTGAAAGAAGGCCAAACCGTTTCCTTCGTGGCTGAGAAAGGCCAAAAGGGTATGCAAGCTGCACAGGTTCGCGGCGAGTAATCTCCGCTGAGCTAAAAAAAACCCCGTCCATGTGACGGGGTTTTTTATGGGCGCTGCAAAAGCCGCAGGCTATCAGCCGCAATTGACCCGTGTGATCACCAGATTATCGTCGGTGTTCAGGTTCAAGCGATCGGAGCGATATTCCAACGTGATCATGTCGTTGGGCTTGAGGATGCGTGCATTCTGGGCACCGGCACGGGTACGCGCCTGCTCCAACAGTTGAGGCGAGGCTTTCTGGCCGATCGTGTACTCGGCGGCCTTCGACTCACAGCGGCTATGACCGGCGTCGGTCACGCCGGCATCCTTGCCTGGCTCAGAGGCACCCGGGGTGCTGCAACCCGCCAACGCGAGCGCCGCCAACAAAGTACCGAATGATGCGAGCTTCCAAGGCATGAAGCCTCCTATGATAAAAAAGTGAACAGAGATCGTGCGACAGCAATGCAACCGATTGGTTTCAAGACGTTAACGCCTCACCCGCAAGTCTGCCTGAGTCATGCCAGGCAAGCGTCCAGTCAATCGTGACCAGATATGAACATGCTCAGTAGATATCGATGTAGTCGGACGACGGCGCTGGCCAGTTCTGCTTCAGCGCGTTGAAAATCTGCGTCACCCAGACCTCGTCACTGGCAGCCACATTGCCTACATACCCCGACCCCTTCGCCCAGGTCTCCAAGCGAAACAGCAGCCCGTCGATATCTACGCCGCCTACAACCTTTCCTGAAGAGATGTAGGCAATACCGGCCCTGGTGACCCGAAGCTGGGCATGTTCATCGTCACTGGCACTGGCAATCAGTTGGCGCACAGCTGCCAGCGTAAGACTCTCAGGCTTATTCAAATCGATCTGCACGCGGTGTTTCCCGGCCAATAAACAGGCCGACAGTGTCGCACACCCCTCCCCTCATGCCTAAGTAGCAGTGCCAAACCCCGCGTAAAATGCTTAACTGCGCCCGCTCAAGCCGCACGCCAGCGCATCGCCCAGTACCTAAAGCCCGCGAGATTTCCCATGACCACCGTAACGCTCCAAGCCGATATCAAAGCCAAATGGCCCCAGGGGCAAAGCTCCTACAGTCCCGGCAGTGCGGAGGAGTTGGCGATCATTGGGATCGACCTGCTGGTCAAGGAGCTCGGCACCCAGGGCGCACACGCCTTCATCGGCCAGGTATTCGAGAAATACCCGACCGATTACGAGGGTGCACAGGCGCGCGAGTAGGAACCGGTCGGCGAACGCCGACCGGCAAGCGGTTTACTTCAAACGTGCCAGGCGCTCGGTCAGCAGATCGAAGAAGCCCTGGGCATCGCCGTTCTCGACCCAAAACGCATTCTTCTCCTGCTTCAAGCCGTCGTACCAATCAACGATGGTCTGGCCGAAGGTCGGGCCTTCCCGGCTGTCGACGACCACGTTGACCTGGCGACCAGTGAACAGCGATGGCTTGAGCAGGTAGGCGACCACTGTGGCGTCATGCACCGGGCCGCCTGGAATGCCGTAGTGCTCCATGTCGCCCTTGACGTACTCGTTAAGGATATTGCTGACGACCTTGCTCGCGTTGTTGTTCAGGTCTGCGATCTTCTTCAGGCGCGCTTCGCTGGTCAGCACCTTATGGGTGACGTCCAGCGGCAGGTAGGTCAACTTCACGCCACTTTTAAGCACAATTTCCGCAGCCACCGGGTCGGCGAAAAGGTTGAACTCGGCCACCGGCGTAATGTTGCCGCCATTGAAGTGCGCGCCACCCATTACCACCACTTCCTTGATGCCCTGGGTGATTTCCGGCGCCTGGGTCAATGCCAGGGCCAGGTTGGTCTGCGGACCGAGCATGGCGATGGTGATGCTGTGGGGTTTGGCGGTGGTCAGGGTCTTGATCAGGTAATCCACCGCATTGCCATCAGCCAGGCCTTGTTTCGGCTCATGCACGGTGACGCCGGAGATACCTTCCTTGCCATGGATATTCTCGGCATAGATCGGCTTGCGCAGCAGCGGCGCTGGAGCCCCCGCGTAGACCGGGATGTCTTCGCGTGCTGCCCACTCGCGCGCCAGGCGGGCGTTGCGGGAGGTTTTGTCCAGGCGCACGTTGCCGGCCACTGTCGTCAGTGCGCGAATGTTCAGTTCCTCCGGAGAAGCCATGGCGAACAGCAAGGCAACCACATCGTCGGCACCGGGGTCGGTATCGATGATCAGGTCGATTTTTTCCGCCGCCTGGGCGCTTGCAGCTGTGAGTGCGGACAAAAGCAAAACACTCCGGAACAGGTTTTTCAGGGAGGGAAGACCACGTTGCATAAAACACTCCTTGTCGTAGGGGGACTCTAGAAGGTTACGCCGGATACCAGCGCGATATTGCAGTAAGGCTGACATTCGCCGGTGCGCACGACCGCGCGCGCACTGCCACTCAATTGCTTGAACGCTTCATGACTGAGCAGGCGTCGCTCGCCCAGCGCAGCCTGATCGGCCAGCGCATTGAGCTCGACCAGCGCCGCAGGCTGCTTGAGCAGGATTTCTTCAGCCAGCACGTGGCTTTCCACCTGCATTTCGCTGAGCACCACGCGCAGGGTGCTGATGAAATCCGGAATGCCCTGGGTCAGCGCCAGGTCGATCAATTCGACGCCGGGCGGCACCGGCAGGCCGGCATCCCCGATGACCAGGATGTCGCCGTGCCCCAGTGATGCGATTACGCGGGACAGGGCGATATTGAGCAGAGGTGTCTTTTTCATGAGGGCACAAAACCTTGTACGTCGTGCAGCGTAGGAATGGAAGGCTGGGCGCCGGCACGGGTCACCGACAACGCGGCCGCGACCTGGCCAAAACGGATGGCCTCGGCTTCGCTCTTGCCCGCAGCCAGCGCCGCGGCAAAGCCACCCACGAAGGTATCGCCGGCAGCCGTGGTGTCCACCGCCCGGACCTTGGGCGCGACCAAGTGCTCGAAGCTGTTGCCATCAGTAAACAGTGCGCCCTGAGCACCGAGGGTGATGATGACTTTACCGGCGCCCGCCTTGATCAACGCTGTCGCGGCGAGCTTGGCGCTGTCGAGCGAATCGACCGCAACACCGCTCAAGGCGCTGGCTTCACTTTCGTTGGGAATCAGGTAGTCGATCGAGGCATACCACTCGGCCGGCAAGGGCCCACTGGCCGGCGCCGGGTTGAGGATCACCGTCTTGCCCAGCTCGCGGCCGCGCTTGAGCGCATGCCCGACGGTGTCCATCGGCACTTCAAGCTGGCAAATGATCACGTCGGCAGCCTGCAACACCGCATCGCAGGCCGTCAACGACTGGGGCGTCAACTGACCGTTACTGCCCGCCACAATCACAATCGCGTTCTGGCTGCTGTCATCCACCACGATCAGCGCAACCCCACTGGAGCCGTCCACGGTGCTGACAGCCTGACAGTCGACACCTTCGACCAGCAGCGCATCGCGCAATTGGCCGCCATAGGCATCGCTGCCGACACACCCGATCATGGCCACATCCGCCCCCAGGCGCGCCAGGGCGACGGCCTGATTGGCGCCCTTGCCACCGGGGACGGTGGAAAACGTCTGGCCGATCAGCGTTTCACCGGCTCGCGGCAAGCGACTGGCGCGGGTGACCAGATCCATGTTCAAACTGCCTACTACCACTACGTTCGCTGGCATACATCAGTACTCATCAATTCGGTTCAGCGGTATTGGGCAAACACACCCGCCAACGGCGCCGTCGATTCACGCAAGACAATGCTTGGCGTCACGATGCGTTGATCGACCGGCAGTTGGGGTGTCGCTATACGTCGCAGTAATAATTCGGCCGCTGTCTCACCCAGCTGTACGATCGACTGCCCGACCGTGGTCAACGCAGGATAGACATAGCGGCCCATTTGAATGTCATCGAAACCTATCACCGACAGCTCGCCCGGCACGCGAATATTGCGCTCTGCCGCGGCGCGAAGCACGCCAAAACCGATCATGTCGTTGCAGGCAAAAATCGCACTGGGCGGTTGCTGCGCAAGCAGTTGCACGGCGGCGGCATAACCGCCGGTGCTGGTGAAATCACTTTCGCGGATGCGCTCGGCGACTGCTTCAACGCCCGCCTCGCGCAGCGCACGGCGATAGCCTGCCAGGCGCATTTGCGCCACGCGCGTATGGGCAGGGCCGGCGATGCAGGCAATGTCACGATGGCCCAATTCAAGCAAGTGCCGGGTCGCCAGGTAGGCACCCTCTTCATGATCGATGCGCACCAGGTCGACGTCGATACCGTCCAGCGCCCGGTCGACGATCACCATGGGCGTGCGCACCGCGCTCAAGCCAGCGGCAAGGCCGCTGTCATCGCCGCCCACCGAGGTCACGATCAAGCCGTCGACGCGCTTCTCCAGCAGCACACGCAAATAGCTGCGCTGCTTTTCGGCGTTGTCGTCGGAGTTGCAGAGGATCACGCAATAGCCATTGCGCTCGCAGTAATCCTCGATGCCCCGGGCCAACTCCGCGAAGTACGGGTTGAGGCTGTTGGGCACCAGCAGCCCGATCGTCGCCGTGGTCTTGGCCTTGAGCGAGCGCGCTACCGCACTGGGCACATAGTCCAACTGCTTGATCGCCGCCTCGACCTTGACGCGCACCGGTTCGCTGACCGGGCGCGTCTTGTTCACCACATGGGACACCGTGGTGTAGGAAATGCCCGCCAGCGCCGCCACATCCTTGATCGTTGCCATGGCTCAGCCCCGCCGACTGGCGCGCTGGCTGCGGTACGTATCGAGGACCACGGCGATCACGATCACGGCACCGGTAATGATGCGTTTGGTGGGTTCCGTCGCGCCGATCTGCGCCAGGCCCGCCGCCAGTACCGAAATAATCAGCACACCAAAGAACGTGCTGATGACCGAGCCGCGCCCGCCCATCAGGCTGGTACCGCCGATCACCACGGCGGCAATCACTTGCAACTCAAGGCCCGAGCCGGCATTCGGGTCCGCCGCTTCCAGGCGCGAGATCTGGAACAGCGCGGCCACGCCGGCGAGCAGGCCCATCAGGCTGAACACCAGGATTTTATAGGGCTTGGGGTTGATGCCGGCCAGGCGCACCGCTTCTTCGTTGGTACCGATACCGATCAGGTAACGACCGAACACAGTGCGGGTCAGCACCAGCTGGGCGGCGATGATCACCAGCAACGCAATGATGAACGACGGCGAAATCCCGAACGCGATTGGATTGGACAGCCAGGCAAACGAGTCACCGATATAAGCGGTGCGCGAGCCGGTCATCTGGTAAGCCACGCCCCGGGCCATCTCCAGCACGCCAAGGGACACGATAAAGGACGGAATACGCCACGCCACGGTGATGGAACCGGTAAGCGTGCCGGCCAATGCGGCGCAGCCCATGCCCAGCACGGCGGCCGGCAATACACTCCAGCCCCAGCTGAGAATCGCCACGCTGACCGCCGACGCCGCCAATGCCAGTACCGAGCCTACCGAGAGGTCGATGCCGCCGATGATCAGGATGAAGGTCATGCCCACCGCCAGCACCATCAGGTCCGGAATCTGGTTGGCCAGGGTGCTGAATGTGTCGTAGGACAGGAAGTGATCGCTGAGCACCGAGAACAGCGCAATCATCGCCAGCAACGCGCCCGCCAGGCCCAGGTAGGTGCCCAGGCCGTAGAAGTTGCCGCCCGCTTTACCGGGGGAAGT
This sequence comes from Pseudomonas sp. 44 R 15, assembly GCF_900004965.1. Taxonomy (NCBI): domain Bacteria; kingdom Pseudomonadati; phylum Pseudomonadota; class Gammaproteobacteria; order Pseudomonadales; family Pseudomonadaceae; genus Pseudomonas; species Pseudomonas sp. 44 R 15. The sequence continues at coordinate 25,280 of NZ_CVTU01000054.1, read as the reverse complement.
GGTTGTTTTCATGGGGTATTCCTAGGCGCTGCATCGTTGAGCAGCGCGTCACGTTTGTGATAGCCGGCAAAGGCGGCGGCGAGCAATTCGTCCTGGGTCCAGCGGTCGCGCTCGAATGTCTCGATCAGGCGTCCGGCGGACAATACGCCGATGCGGTCGCAGATCAGCATCAGCTCGCGCAGATCGCTGGAGACCACCACCAGCGCTTTGCCCTGGCGCGTCAACTCGCCGAGCAAGGCATAAATGTCGAACTTGGCACCGACGTCGATGCCACGCGTAGGCTCATCGAACAGCATCACCGAACAATCGCGCTCCAGCCAGCGGCCAATCACCACCTTCTGCTGGTTACCGCCCGAAAGCTCGGAGACCAATTGCGCCGGGCTGGAACTGCGGATGCGCATGGCGTCGATCTGGCGCTTGGCCAGGGCGGTTTCATCGCGACTGTTGACCAGCCCGCCCGCAGAAATTTCCGGCATGTTGCCCAAGGCGATGTTGGCGCTGATGGACTGGGTCAGCAGCAGGCCCTCACCCTTGCGGTCTTCGGTGATCAGGGCAATGCCATGGGCGACCGCGTCGACCGGCGAGCGAATGCTGACCACGTTGGCCTGCGGCCCCAGCGCCACCGTGCCGCTGTCGGCTGGGTCGGCACCAAAAATCAGGCGCAGCAACTCGGTACGACCGGCGCCGATCAGGCCGGAAATACCGTAGATTTCACCGGCGCGCACCTGGAAGGACACGTCGCGGACCTTGTCCGCGCGCGTCAGGCCTTTGACCGTCAAGGCCGGTTCGCCGATAGTGCGCGGGCCCAGGTCGATGTGCTCGCCCAACTCGCGCCCTACCATCAGGGTCACCAGTTGTTCACTGTTGTAATTGGCCATCGGCTCGACACAGACCAGCTTGCCGTCGCGCAATACGGCAATGCGCTGGGCCACACGGGCCAACTCTTCAAGCCGATGGGAAATATAGATAATCGCCACGCCCCGGGCCTGCAGGCGGGTGATTTGTTCGAACAGCATCTCGACTTCACGGGCCGTGAGCATCGCCGTCGGTTCGTCGAGAATCAGTACATGGCAGTCACCAATCAGATTGCGTGCAATCTCGACCATTTGCTGATGACCAATGCCCAGGCTGCCTACCAGGGTGTCCGGGTCGATTGCATCCAGGCCCACCTGGGCCATGGCTTCGGTCGCGGCCGCGCGCAACTGTTTGCGGCTTATCCAGCCACCACGGCTGGGCAGGTTATGCAGGAACAGGTTTTCAGCCACCGTCAGCGTCGGCAGCAGGTTGAGTTCCTGCATGACCATGCGCACACCCAGCGCTTCGGCCTGGGTGCGGCTGGCGGGTTGATAATCCTGACCATTGAACTGCATGTTGCCGGTGGTCGGCGTGACCAACCCGCCGATGATCTTCGACAAGGTACTTTTGCCTGCGCCGTTTTCACCGGTCAGCGCCAACACTTCACCACGATTGAGCGTGAGCGTGACGTCGGACAGAACCGGTTGGGCATAGGTCTTGCCGATACCGCTGACCGAGAGGACAGCGTTCGGGGCGGAAGATGACATAGGAAAAATCTCCAGGCGCCCGCTCAGGACGAGCGGGCGCTGTTGGCTACTGCCGGGATTACTTCTTGAGGACGAGTTCGACCGGGGTTTCGATCACACCATCGGTGGCCTCGACCTTCTCGCCCTTGACCAGCTTCAGCGCATTCTGGATACCGAACACGGCTTGCTGGGCGGCGGCCTGGTCGGCGGTTGCGAGCACGCGACCGTCCTGCAGCATCGGCTTGATGGCTTCGATGTTGTCGTAGCCCACCACCAGCACTTTGCCGGCCTTGCCTGCCGCGCGTACGGCGGAGACGGCGCCCAGCGCCATGTTGTCGTTACCGGCCAGAAGTGCCTTGAGGTCCGGGTATTCGCTCAGCATCGCCGAGGCGACTTTCTGGCCCTGGTCGATTTCCCAGTTACCGGATTGAGTGGAGACGATCTTCATGCCTGCCGCATCCATCGCATCCTTGAAGCCTGCGGTCCGCTGCTGGGCGTTGGTGGTGGTCGGCACGCCTTCGATGATACCGACCTTGTCGCCCGCAGCCAGTTGCTTGGCCAGGTAGTCACCGACCAGCTTGGAGCCTTTGCGGTTGTCCGGGCCTACGAAGGGAATATCGAGTTTCTTGCTTTTCAGCACGTCCGGGTCCAGACGGTTGTCGATATTGACCACCTTGATGCCGGCATCCGAGGCTTTCTTCAGCACGGTGACCAGCGCCTTGGAATCGGCGGGTGCGATGACGATGGCGTTGACCTTGGCCAGGATCATCTGATTGACGATATCGATCTGCGCGCTGGTGTCGGTTTCGTTCTTGATGCCGTTGGTGATCATGTCGAAGTCGGCGGCGTGGGATTTCTGGTAGTCCTTGGCGCCCTCTTGCATGGTCACGAAAAATTCGTTGGCGAGGGACTTCATCACCAGGCCGACCTTGGGTTTGGCGGCAGCGTCGTCAGCGAATGCAGAAGAGAGAGGCAGGGCAGCGGATGCGGCGGCAAGCACAGCGACAGCGAGAAGACGTCCTGCAAATGGCAGCTTCATGGGTGTACTCCGATCTTATGATTATTGTGAGCAACGCTCGCGCCGAAGAAACATCTCGCAAACGTTTGCGTTGTCAGAACTATGAGAACCTTGTCGAGATTTGTCAACGGTCGGCACTCACCTTTCATCCTGAAGATACCGTTCACTCCGGCGCTGGTTGAAACGACAGGGCTGGCGACGATTTCACACAGAACCCCAGGTAATTACCATCAAGGCTTTCGGACAACCGAACATCAATGCCCCATGCGTTCGGAAAGCCGGACAGCAGCGTGTCAGAGGAGCCCGAACAAGCAATTTAAGTTGTTTTAAATCAATAAGTTATTTTATCCATTCTTTCATGATTGGCCTGGTACAAATCCTGCTATTTCTCAGCGCCTCGGACGTTCAGAGTCGCCCGGGTGTTCTGGATACATCTGCTACCGCACTCGTCAAAACCAGAGAGAAAAATAATGAAATCTGCATTGAAATCCTTTGTTCCTGGGGCGATGGCCCTCCTGCTGCTGTTCCCTGTCGCCGCTCAAGCGAAAGAAGTCGAGAGCAAGACCAAGCTCGCCAACGTGGTAATCCTCGCCACTGGCGGCACCATTGCCGGTGCGGGTGCCAGTGCTGCCAACAGCGCCACCTACCAGGCCGCCAAAGTCGGCATCGAACAATTGATCGCCGGTGTTCCTGAGCTTAGCCAGATCGCCAATGTACGCGGCGAACAAGTGATGCAAATTGCGTCGGAAAGCATCAATAACGAAAACCTGCTGCAACTGGGTCGCCGCGTCGCCGAATTGGCCGACAGCAAGGACGTGGATGGCATCGTGATCACCCACGGTACCGATACCCTCGAAGAAACCGCCTACTTCCTTAACCTGGTTGAAAAAACCGACAAGCCTATCGTGGTGGTCGGCTCCATGCGCCCGGGTACTGCGATGTCGGCGGACGGCATGCTCAACCTGTATAACGCCGTTGCCGTCGCCGGTAGCAAGGACGCACGCGGCAAAGGCGTGCTGGTGACCATGAACGACGAGATCCAATCGGGTCGCGACGTGAGCAAGATGATCAATATCAAGACCGAGGCGTTCAAGAGCCCGTGGGGCCCATTGGGCATGGTCGTTGAAGGCAAATCCTACTGGTTCCGCCTGCCGGCCAAGCGTCACACCCTGGATTCGGAATTCGACATCAAGACCATCAAGAGCCTGCCTGACGTTGAAATTGCCTACGGCTACGGCAACGTGAGCGACACGGCCTACAAAGCCCTGGCCCAAGCCGGCGCCAAAGCCATCATTCATGCCGGCACCGGCAATGGCTCGGTGTCGTCCAAGGTCGTTCCGGCGCTGGTGGAATTGCGTAAACAAGGCGTGCAGATCATCCGCTCTTCGCACGTCAATGCCGGTGGCATGGTGCTGCGCAACGCTGAACAGCCAGACGATAAATACGACTGGGTGGCAGCCCTTGACCTGAACCCGCAGAAGGCCCGCATCCTGGCAATGGTCGCCCTGACCAAGACTCAGGACAGCAAAGAGCTGCAACGGATATTCTGGGAATACTGATTCCAGACCTTCCTGAAAGGGTGGCGAGGTAGCGTGCTTCCTCGCCACATCAGGTTCACGCCTAAAACTTATTGCAACAAATCACAGCAAATTTCCAAATTCGCTGTCAGACGGACGTCTTTGAATTTAAGCAGTTGCGAAAATACCTACAGTTAAATACTGTATGTGCGTACAGCTTACTAAGGAATACTCCGTGGCAAAGCCCTCCTCCGCAGCACCCGCAGCGCCTGACGCCTACCAGCGCCTGGCCATTCGCGTACAAAAAATCATTAATTCGACCAACGCCCAGAAAGCCAAGGCGGCGTTGATCTTCCGCCTGCCGGATGAGCCCGAGGACGAGTGGGCGCGCCTGCTTGAAGAAATTGCGGAAAACGACAACGTTACTCTCGCCTACAGGGATGACGGCGGCGTGCAGATTTTCTGGGTTGTGCCGAAGGAAGATTGATTGAATGAGTGTCCGTTTTTTCGCTGTGTGCTGCCTGTTTTTTGCTGTCACCGCCAACGCCCAAGCCCCACGAACCTTCAGTGAAGCCAAGAAAATCGCCTGGAAGCTCTACGCCCCCCAATCCACCGAGTTTTATTGCGGCTGCAAATACGCCGGCAACCGCATTGACCTGAAAGCCTGCGGCTACATCCCGCGCAAGAACGCCAACCGCGCCGCGCGCATCGAGTGGGAACACATTGTGCCCGCCTGGCAGATCGGCCATCAGCGCCAGTGCTGGCAAAATGGCGGGCGTAAAAACTGCACGCGCCATGACGACGTGTTCAAGCGTGCCGAAGCCGACCTGCACAACCTGGTGCCGAGCGTCGGCGAGGTGAATGGCGACCGTAACAACTTCAGCTTCGGCTGGCTGCCGGTGCAAAGCGGGCAATACGGTTCATGCCTGACCCAGGTGGACTTCAAGGCCAAGAAGGTCATGCCGCGCCCATCGATTCGCGGGATGATCGCACGCACCTATTTTTATATGAGCAAGCAATACGGCCTGCGCCTGTCGAAACAGGATCGCCAACTGTATGAAGCCTGGAACAAGACCTACCCGGTGCAACCCTGGGAGCGCCAGCGCAACCAGACGGTGGGCTGTGTGATGGGCCGAGGCAATGAATTTGTCGGCCCGGTGAACCTGAAGGCCTGCGGCTGAGGGTGGGCGCAATCGGCGCCCACCCGACCCGTTACTGCGCGACCTTGTGTTCGATGACTTCCGACACGGTGTCGGTTTTCTTGGCCCGGGCCATCTTTTCGTTGAGCAGCGTCTGCTTGGCCTCAGCCTCGGCCTTGGTGGCAAACGGGCCAAGCAGCACCTGGTCCTTGCCGTCTGCCTTCACGATGTAAAAATTGAAACCATGCTCCAGCAACCAGGCGGTCAAGTCAGTGAGCGCCTGCAGCTTGTGATCCGGCGGGCCCACCCATACATCCCATTCCTGCGCGGCAATCGCACCGGTTTGTGGCTGGCTTTCGGTCACGACGGGCTTGGCCTTGGGGGCATTGACAGGCTCACCTTCGCCGCATCCGGCCAATGCCAACACTGCAATTGCCATCGCTACTTTACGCACTGCCCTGCTCCTTCGAAGATAAAGAGGCGACTTTACCATTCACTGTCTATTCTGGCCGTCATAAACGTTGGCTTAAACAATGCGAATCATGTATCGCGACCTGTATGATGCCGCCATGGGAATTAATGTCGCCTCTATGCGTCCTAAAAGAGGCAGTCACAGGGAAGCGCTTCGCAGTAAGCTACGCACATCCGACACCTGCCCTGTCTGAACATGTGTCCTTAAAAGTAATCAAGGAGAAGTCCATGCTTATACTCACCCGAAAAGTTGGTGAAAGCATAAACATCGGTGATGACATTACGATCACCATCCTGGGCGTTAGCGGCCAGCAAGTACGAATCGGCATCAACGCCCCCAAGGATGTTGCCGTGCATCGCGAGGAAATTTATCAGCGCATCCAGGCCGGCCTCACTGCGCCGGACAAAAACCAGACGCCTTGAAGCACCTCCAGTAGCCAGCCTTTTGCTTTACCGTAACGGCTGGCGAAAACCTGATCGGCCCATTCGCTTTTTTTATCCACGCTGTACGCCTCGTACATGTCCCCGCGCTGCAAGATGAAACTGCCATGATGCCAGGAACTTGTTGCATCATTCGCAGCCAAATCCCACGTCATCCTGCGGTCCGAGTGCATTCAGGAGCACGTCGATGAGGCCAACCGTTACACAGCCCATGGTTTCCCTGTCCTGGACAATCACCTTGCTGATAGGCCTGGTATTCCTGGCGCTCGGGTATGGACTGCGATTGGAAGTCCAGGGGGCTGTCGACGCGGCGGACCACTCGTGGCTGGACCTGGCATTACTGCTGTGCGCCTACCTGTTTGCGTTCTGCCTCAAGCCGATGCAGAAGACAGTCCTGCGCAAGCTATGCCAGCGTGAGGCGCATCGCGCGCATCAAAAAGCAACACGCTGACGGTCTTCCCCTTCCCGCACAGCCAGCCGGCCATCGGCTTCTCGCAGCACTTGCAGTCCTTCATACCCGTCGATACAGGCATGCTCGGTCTCTATGGCAGCCAGGTGCGTCGAGGTCACCACCATCACATCCGCTCCCGCCGCTTCTGCGGCTCGAATGCCGACCGTCGCATCCTCGAACACCAGGCAATCCTGCACCGGCACGCCCAGGCGCTGGGCACCGAGCACGTAACACGCCGGATCAGGCTTGCCGCTGGCGACATCTTCGGCCGTCACCATTATCGCCGGCACGGGAATACCCGCAGCCTCCATTCGACGCAGGGCCAAGGCCTTGGGCGCAGACGTGACCAGTGCCCACTGCCCGGCAGGCAAGCGTTTGAGGAAATCAACCGCGCCGCCAATCGCCACGATGCCCTCGACATCGTTCACTTCAGCGTCGGTAATCCACGCCGCTTCGGCTTGAGCGTTTACGCCCGGCAACGCCTGGCGCGTGATCGTATCAATCGCGCGGGCGCCATGGATGGTGGTCAGGAACGCCTCCACATCCAGGCCATGGCGTTCGGCCCAACGGCTCCATACCCGCTCGGCGGCGGCAATGGAGTTGAGCAGGGTCCCGTCCATATCGAACAGAAAGGCACGGTAATGCCGGGTAAATACGGCAGGATTTTGGCTGGACACGACGCGGCTTTCCCCAGGCGTTCAAGCAAATGATCGATGCCATGCAATCTACGGTTCACCTCGCCACTTGTAAACGTTGCCAGGCGCCCCGCCCCAAACCTTGAATGACGAACTTGTCATCATCCTGTTGGTTGGCTGTTCAGGTCGCCTGGTTACTGTGGACTCACTGCCGGCGGCTCATCAGGACCGGGAACACGTGCTGGATTACCGGGTGCAAGGCATCGGTTGCGCCAGTGACAATTGATCAGGCTAAACTGGCGCAACCCATTGAATCAGGGCATTTCCCATGAACATCCTCGTAGTCGAAGACGAACCCAAAGCCGGCAACTATCTGCTCAATGGCTTGCAGGAACTGGGCTACAGCGTCAGCCTGGCCCGCGATGGCGTGGACGGTTTGCACCAGGCCCTGGAAACGCCGTTCGACGTGATCGTGCTCGATGTGATGATGCCGAAAATGGATGGCTGGGAAGTGCTGCGCCGCCTGCGCCGGGAGGCCGATACGCCGGTGCTGTTCCTGACCGCCCGCGATGATATCGCTGACCGCATCAAGGGCCTGGAGCTGGGCGCCGACGATTATCTGATCAAGCCCTTCTCCTTCGCCGAACTGGTCGCGCGCCTGCGCACCCTGACCCGGCGCGGCCCGATTCGGGAAGAAGAACACCTGCAGATCGCCGACCTGCAAATCGACGTGCTCAAGCGCCGCGTCACCCGCGCCGGCACGCGCATTACCCTGACCAATAAAGAGTTCGCCCTGCTGCACCTGTTCGCCACCCACCAGGACCAGGTGCTGTCACGCTCGCTGATTGCCTCGCGGGTATGGGACATGAATTTCGACAGTGACACCAACGTGGTCGACGTGGCCGTGCGGCGCCTGCGCTTGAAAATCGACGATCCGTTCCAACTCAAGTTGATCCACAGCGTGCGTGGCATCGGCTACCGCTTCGACACCCAGCCATGAGCCGCAGCCGTCATTACTCGCTGACCCTGCGCCTGGCGTTGATCTTCGCCCTGCTCGCCTTTGCCTTGCTGGCCACCCTCGGCGTGGCCCTGTACCGCGAGCTGGAGCGCGAGTTGATCCGCCGCGACGACACCGCGCTGATCTCCCGCGTCGATCAACTGCGCAACCTGCTCAGCGACAGCAATACCCTGGACCTGATCAAGACCAAACCCGAGTTGTTCCAGAACATGCTCGGCAACCGTGAATCCGTATTGAGCATTGCGGCCCCCGGTCAACCCCCCTTGCTGCTGGTGAACCCGGCCAATATCGAACTGCCTGCGATAGAGCCGGTGCCCGGAAATCACGTACTGGCGCTGAGCGATGTACAGCACTTGCCGGGGCTCAACGGCATTCCCTTCTCGACGGTCGCGGCGACCATCAACGCCGGTGACCTGGGCAGCCTGCAAGTCACCAGCGGCCGCCTGATGACCGAGCGCACCGCGGTACTCGCCAGCTATCGACTGAGCGTTTATATCCTGGCGAGCATCGCCGCGATCATCCTGGCATTGGCCGGGTACCTGCTGGTGCATCGCGGCTTGCTGCCCTTGCGCCGCCTGGCCCGGCACGCGCAAGGGATCGGCGTCGGCAACCTGGCCGAGCGCCTCGACAGCGAGGGCGCCCCGAAAGAACTGCTACCGATGATCGAGTCGTTCAACACCATGCTTGAGCGTTTGTCCAAGGGCTTTGTGCAACTGGGCCAGGTCTCGACCGACATGGCCCACGAACTGCGCACGCCGATCAATAACCTGCTCGGCGAAACCCAAGTTGCCCTGCAGCAGCAGCGCAGCGTCGACAGCTACCAGCAACTGCTGGCGTCCAATGTCGAGGAGCTTGAACGCCTGGCGCGGATGCTCGACAACATGCTGTTCCTGGCGCGCACCGACCCGGCCAGCGCGTTGCGCCAACGCCAGGCGCTGGACGCGGCAGATGAAGTGGAGCGCATCGCCGATTATTTCGAAGGGTTGGCCGCTGACGCGGGCATGCACATCGTTGTCCAGGGCAAAGGCGTGATCTGGGCTGAGCCGATGCTCCTGCGCCGCGCCCTGGCGAACCTGTGCGCCAATGCCATCAAGTATGGAGCGCCGGGCTCGGCGCTGAGCGTCCAGGCGATTGCAACCGACGAGGGCGTCAACGTGAGGGTCAGCAACCAGGGTGAGACCATTCCCGCCGAGCATCTGCCGCGGCTGTTCGAACGGTTCTACCGGGTGGATGAGTCCCGCGAGCGCTCCTCCCAATCCAATGGACTGGGGCTGTCGATCGTGGCCACCATCATGCAACTGCATAACGGGCAGTATCGGGTCAGCAGTGAGGACGGCATCACCACTTTCGAGCTGTTTTTTCCCGCTCGAGACTGAATCAGCTCACCCGACCACCTGTTTCCACGATATCCGCCTGGGTTTGCCAAGCCGCCAAGACCGTCAGGCGCAAGCCCTCCACCAACACAGGCAATTCCATCGACGGCTGACCGAACTGCGGCAAGCCCGGCACATGGATAAACCCACTGCGCACCGCAGAACCTGCCAGCGCATGCTGCAATCGATAAAACACCTGATTGCACACAAAAGTCCCCGCCGTCTGCGAAACGGAGGCCGCAATACCCGCCTCACGCACCGCCCTGACCATGCTCTTGATCGGCAATGTCGAGAAGTAAGCGGCCGGGCCACCCTCCACCACCGCCGTGTCAATCGGCTGGGCGCCCAGGTTGTCCGGGATGCGCGCATCATTGACGTTGATCGCGACGCGCTCGATGGAAATATCACAGCGCCCGGGGCCCAGGCCGGTCGCGATGACCATGGCCGGTTGCAGCTCCTCAATCAGCTGAAGCAAGGTCTCTGCAGCAGTGGCGAAAGCGCAGGGCAATCGGCGCGCGACGATCCGCACGTCATCACTCAGTTCTACCCCTTCAAGCAGGCGCACCGCCTCCCAGGAGGGGTTCACCACGTCGTGGTCGAAAGGCTCGAAGCCGGTCAGCAATAGGGTTTTAATCCTGGCCTCACATCAACAGATAAAGCAGCACGATATTGACCACCAGCATCATCAACGCGGTGGGCAATTGGGCCTTGATCACCGCGTTCTTGTCCGGCAGTTCCAGCAATGCTGCCGGTACGATATTGAAGTTGGCCGCCATCGGTGTCATCAGCGTACCGCAGTAGCCGGAGAACATGCCGATCGCGGCCATGACCGCCGGGTTGCCGCCGTAGATGCCCACCAGCACCGGCACCCCGACGCCGCCGGCCATCACCGGGAACGCCGCGAAGCCGTTGCCCATGATCACCGTAAACAACGCCATGCCCAGCACATAGACCATTACCGCCACCAATTTGAAATCCAGATTGATGTAAGTGGTGGTGATGTGGGCGACCGCCGTGCCAACCCCGGCTTCATTGAACAACAGCCCGAGCATGGCCAGCATCTGCGGCAGCACCATGGCCCAGCCCAGGGCTTCGGTCAGGCGACGCGATTCGCGCAAGGCCTGCACGGGCGTATCGCGAGTCAGCCAGCAGGCCAGGCCAAGGGCGATCAGGCAGCCGATGCCGAGAGAGACAAAGGTGGTGTTCTTCGGATCGAGCAGCGGCACACCGCCGATTTCGGTGTGCTTGAGCAATACCGAGCCAATCACCGTGGTCAGCGGAATGGCCAGTGCGGGTATGAATAGCTTGTGACCCAGGCGAGCGGCACTGGCGCGGGACGCCTTGTCATGCAATTGCGCATGCTGGCCACGGCCGACGCCCCCCAGGCCGGCAATCAACGCCATCACCACGATGCCGCCACCGATGACCACCGAAGGCAGGCGCTCTCCCACCAGGAACGGAATGGCAAACAGCAGCCAGAACAGCGACGTCGACCAACGCTTGGGATGGGTGCGATCCAGCAGGATCATGCCCGCGGTGATCAGCAACAGCACACCGGCCAGCCAGTACAGGTATTGAATGGAAATAATCATTGCGCAGCCTCCACCGAGGGGGCGGCGCTCATCTCACGGGTCAACCGTCGATCAAATCGATGCAGTCGAATGGCATGAATGATAAAGGCACAGATCGCCGTCGGGATGCCCCACACCGCAATATGCAGCGGCTCCACATCGATCCCCGAGCCCAGCAGAAAGGTGTGCATCAAGGCGATCGCACCAAAGGCGACGAAGATGTCCTCACCGAAAAACAGCCCCACGTTGTCGGTGGCGGCGCACATGGCCAATACCTTGTGACGCAGCTTGTCCGGCAGCTTGCCGTAGCGTTTATCCGCCGCACCTTCGGCCATCGGCGCGAGCAATGGCCGCACCATCTGCGGATGCCCACCCAGGCTGGTCAGCCCCATGGCCGCAGTGGATTCACGTACAAACAGATAGATGATCAGCAGACGCCCCACCGTCGCGCGCTCGAAACGGGCGATCCAGTTCTGTGCATGCACGCGCAGGCCATGTCGCTCCAACAGGCCAATCACCGCCAGCGGTAATAACAGGATCAATTGCAGCGCACGGGTCTGGAGGAAACCATCCCCCATGGTGGCGAGAATTTTCTCCAGCGGGAACTGGGCGGCGAGCCCGGTGGCGATAGCGGCGGCGGTAACCACCAGCAACGGATTGAAGCGCAATACAAAGCCGACCACGATGACAAGTACGCCGATCAACGGCCATAAATTCACAACAGTTTGCATGGCGAAGAGGTCCTTTAGTGCGCGCTGCGGCGCCATTACAGCAGGATGTGAGCAAAGGGCTCACAGCATGAAAGTGGCGTGCAGTCGGCTCGGTTTTTTTATTGTTGACCTGGAAGGTCGAGCAGTGGCGGCAACTTTGCTGCCTTGAGGCGGGAGGTGTCCAACAAGAAAAACTGTTGCTGCAGACCAATAAATTTTGTGGATATTGGTACTGCGCGATTGGGTAACTGGAGGGATTCGGGATTCGCCCTATACTCAACGATGATGCGCCTGCGCAGCATCCAGGGCGCTATTGTCGACAATGAGGGCTCCAGCTATGTATGCCGGTCAGATGAGCAGTATGGCGACAGCAATTGGCGAGATACGCTGCCAGATGGTGGTCCAGATCATTTGTCTGCTGTCGGTGGCGACGCTCTTCTGTTGACCGAGACACCAGCGCCGCAAGACGCTGTTGACCTGATCGTTCCCATGCTCTGCGTGGGAATGCCTCACTGGACGCTCTGCGTCCCGCTTTCAGCGCAAAATTCAGACATGCGCAATGGTGACGCGGAGCGTCACCCGATGCATTCCCACGCGGAGCGAGGGAACGATCAAATTCCAGACAACAAAAAAGGGCCCACCTTTCGGTGAGCCCTTCCAGACCGCCCAGCAGAGCGGATTTTGTTTGGTAGGCGCGATTGGACTCGAACCAACGACCCCCACCATGTCAAGGTGGTGCTCTAACCAACTGAGCTACGTGCCTGCTGTGAGGCGGCATTCTACGGAATTCCGTAGGGGTGTCAACATCTTTTTTGCAGCTAACCCTATGAATATGCGAATTTTTTATTCGCGGGTCAGGCGCCCGTGAATTACGGGTGGCTGGCAGGCTATTTTCAACTCAGGTAGGATCGCCGCACTCGTAAAAAATATAAAACAGAGGTTCCAGGATGGCGAACACCCCCTACCCCCAGTCGTATTACGCCGCCTCCGCGAACGCGGTTCCGCCGCGTCCGGCGCTGCAAGGTGAGGTCGAAACCGATGTTTGTGTGATTGGCGCCGGTTATACCGGTCTTTCCAGCGCGCTGTTTTTGCTCGAGAACGGCTTTCGCGTGACGGTCCTGGAAGCCGCCAAGGTAGGTTTTGGTGCGTCCGGTCGTAATGGTGGGCAGATCGTCAATAGCTACAGCCGCGACATTGATGTCATCGAGCGCAGCGTCGGGCCCACGCAGGCGCAGCTGCTGGGTGAGATGGCCTTCGAGGGCGGCAGGATCATTCGTGAGCGCGTGGCCAAATATCAGATCCAGTGCGACTTGAAGGATGGCGGTGTGTTCGCCGCGTTCAACAGCAAGCACATGGGCCACCTGGAATCACAGAAGCGCCTGTGGGAGCGTTACGGCCATACGCAACTGGAACTGCTGGATGAGCGTCGCATCCGCGAAGTCGTGGCGTGTGACAACTATGTAGGCGGCCTGCTGGACATGAGCGGTGGGCATATCCACCCACTCAACCTGGCATTGGGCGAAGCAGCGGCCGTCGAGTCCCTCGGCGGCACAATTTTTGAGCAGTCGGCCGCCGTGCGCATCGAGCGCGGCGCCAACCCGGTGGTGCATACCGCCGAAGGCAAGGTCAGGGCCAAGTTCATCATCGTTGCGGGCAATGCTTACCTGGGCAACCTGGTGCCGGAGCTGGCGGCCAAATCAATGCCGTGCGGCACCCAGGTGATTACCACTGCGCCATTGGGCGACGAATTGGCCAGGACCTTGTTGCCGCAGGACTACTGTGTCGAAGACTGCAATTACCTGCTCGACTACTACCGCCTCACGAGCGACAAGCGCCTGATCTTCGGCGGCGGCGTGGTGTATGGCGCACGGGACCCGGCGAATATCGAGGCGATCATCCGGCCAAAGATGCTCAAGGCGTTCCCACAGCTCAAGGACGTGAAGATCGACTACGCCTGGACCGGCAATTTCCTGCTGACCCTGTCGCGTCTGCCGCAGGTGGGCCGCCTCGGCGACAACATCTATTACTCGCAAGGCTGCAGCGGCCATGGCGTGACGTATACGCACCTGGCCGGCAAGGTTTTGGCCGAAGCATTGAGAGGCCAGGCCGAGCGCTTTGACGCCTTTGCCGACCTGCCCCATTACCCGTTCCCGGGTGGACAGCTGTTGCGCACGCCCTTTGCCGCAATGGGCGCGTGGTATTACGGGCTGCGGGACAAGCTGGGTTTTTGATGAACAAGGGGAGCCGGTTCGCCGGCTTCTTGCCCGGAACGACAAATCGCGAACACAAAAAACCCCGGTCTTTCGACCAGGGTCTTTGCTATCGAATCAAGGTCCGCCAATGGCTTCGCTTGTGCTTCAAGGCGTTCAGTGGGCCTTGAAGCTGATATGGCGCAGCGGACGGGACTCGAACCCGCGACCCCCGGCGTGACAGGCCGGTATTCTAACCGACTGAACTACCGCTGCGTATCGCTTGGCTGACTGAGCGTAAAGCCTCAATCACCTTTAAACATCTGATCGATCAACCTGGGTTGTTCAATCTCAAGTCCGACACATCGAACCTGGAAAATATGGCGCAGCGGACGGGACTCGAACCCGCGACCCCCGGCGTGACAGGCCGGTATTCTAACCGACTGAACTACCGCTGCGCGTCGGTGCAACCTTTAACGTTGCGTCTTGCCCTAAGGCAAAACTCTCAAGAAGTGGTGGGTGATGACGGGATCGAACCGCCGACCCTCTGCTTGTAAGGCAGATGCTCTCCCAGCTGAGCTAATCACCCTTTGCTTCGTTGAGGCCGCGAAATTTACGCAGATAGCGGACCTAAGTCAATAGCCCGCTTGAAGTTTTTCTGAAAAAGACAAAAATGCTTCAAGACCGCCCTACTCGCTGTAGATCATCTTCTTGCTCATGCCGCCGTCCACCACGAACTCCTGTCCGGTGACAAACCCGGCCTGGCGCGACAGCAGCCACGCCACCATGGCCGCCACGTCCTCCACCGTCCCTACCCGGCCCGCCGGATGCTGCGCATGGTCGGCATCGGTAAGCGGCTCGGCCCGCCGCGCAGCAGGATCTCGCGCATCGATCCAGCCGGGGCTGACCGCATTGACCCGCACTTCCGGCCCCAGGCTCATCGCCAGGGCGTGAGTCAGCGCCAGCAGGCCACCCTTGCTCGCCGCGTAGGCTTCGGTGTCCGGCTCCGACTGGCGGGCCCGTGTCGAGGCCAAATTGACGATAGCGCCACCATGGGCGCGCAGGTACGGCGCGCAATGCTTGGCCAGCAGCATCGGCCCACTGAGATTGACTGCCAGCACGCGGTTCCAGTACGCCAGGTCAAGGCTTTCCAGGGTGATATTGCGTGGATCGGCCACCGCCGCATTGCACACCAGCGCATCCAGGCGCCCAAACTGCCCCAATACCTCGGCGACACCCTGGGCCACTTGCTTCTCGTCGGCCACGTCCATGGTGATAAACCAGGCATTCTCGCCCAGCACCTTGGACACCTTGGAACCGCGCTCGCGGTCCAGGTCGGTCAACACCACCTGCCAGCCTTCGCTGATCAGCCACGCGGCAATCCCGAGGCCAATGCCGCGCGCCGCACCGGTCACCAGCGCAACGCGCCCATTACTGGCCGCTGCGGCCTCCATGGACCACTCGATCACAAAGCCGCCAGCCCGCGGGCCAGGTCTGCCTGCAGGTCGGCGACATCTTCCAGCCCGACCGCGACGCGAATCAGGCTGTCACGGATGCCCGCGGCCTCGCGCTCCTGCGGCGCCAGGCGCCCGTGGGAGGTGGTGCCCGGGTGCGTGATGGTGGTTTTGCTGTCGCCCAGGTTGGCGGTGATCGAGATCAGTCGCGTGGCATCGATAAAGCGCCAGGCGCCCTCTTTGCCGCCCTTCACCTCGAAACTCACCACTGCGCCGAAACCGCGCTGCTGGCGCTGGGCCAATGCGTGCTGCGGATGACTCTTGAGGCCGGCGTAATGCACCTTCTCGATACCGTCCTGCTGTTCCAGCCACTCGGCCAGGGCCTGGGCGTTGGCGCAATGGGCCTTCATGCGCAGGCCGAGAGTTTCCAGGCCTTTGAGGAAGATCCACGCGTTGAAAGGGCTCAGGGTCGGGCCGGCGGTGCGCAGGAAGCCCACCACTTCCTTCATCTGCTCGCTGCGACCGGCCACCACGCCGCCCATGCAACGGCCCTGGCCGTCGATGAACTTGGTGGCCGAGTGCACCACGATGTCCGCGCCCAACTTCAACGGCTGTTGCAGGGCCGGGGTGCAGAAGCAGTTATCCACGATCAGCATCGCGCCCTTGGCGTGCGCCACTTCGGACAGCGCGGCGATATCCACCAGTTCAGCCAGCGGATTGGACGGCGACTCGACGAACAGCAGCTTTGTATTGGCCTTGATCGCCGCATCCCACCCGGACACATCCGCCAGGGGCACGTAGTCCACTTCGATACCGAAGCGCTTGAAATACTTCTCGAACAGGCTGATGGTCGAACCGAACACGCTGCGCGACACCAGCACGTGGTCGCCGGCGCTGCACAGGCTCATCACCACCGCCAGGATGGCAGCCATGCCGGTCGCCGTGGCCACCGCCTGCTCTGCGCCTTCCAGGGCGGCGATGCGCTCTTCGAACGCACGTACGGTCGGGTTGGTATAGCGCGAGTAAACGTTGCCCGGCACTTCACCGGCAAAGCGCGCGGCGGCGTCGGCCGCCGTGCGGAACACATAACTGGAGGTGAAGAACATCGGGTCACCGTGCTCCCCTTCCGGGGTACGGTGCTGGCCGGCGCGCACAGCCAGGGTATCGAAAGCTACGCCATCGAGGTCGCTGTCCAACCGACCGGCATCCCATTCCTGACTCATGCTGCCACTCCTCACATATTCTTTATTTAAGATACAAAACCGGCCCCTCAGGGCCGGTGTCTACTCAGTTGTTGTACAGATCGATGATCGCACTGACCGCCTGGGTCTTGATCTTCGACGAGTCGTTGCGCGCCTGCTCGATCTTGTTCAGGTAGGCGTCATCGATATCACCGGTCACGTACTTGCCATCGAACACGGCGCAGTCGAACTCGGCGATCTTGATCTTGCCGCCGCCCACCGCCTCGATCAGGTCAGACAGGTCCTGGTAGATCAACCAGTCGGCACCGATCAGGTCAGCCACGTCTTGCGTGGAACGATTGTGGGCGATCAGTTCGTGGGCGCTCGGCATGTCGATACCGTACACGTTCGGGTAGCGCACGGCAGGCGCCGCAGAACAGAAGTACACGTTCTTCGCACCGGCTTCACGGGCCATCTGGATGATCTGCTTGCAGGTGGTGCCGCGTACGATCGAGTCATCCACCAGCATAACGTTCTTGCCGCGGAATTCCAGCTCGATGGCGTTCAGCTTCTGGCGTACCGACTTCTTGCGTGCGGCCTGGCCGGGCATGATGAAGGTACGGCCGATGTAGCGGTTCTTGACGAAGCCTTCGCGGAACTTGACACCCAAGTGGTTGGCCAGCTCCAGCGCGGCGGTACGGCTGGTGTCCGGGATGGGGATGACCACGTCGATGTCGTGTTCGGGACGCTCGCGCAGGATCTTGTCGGCCAGCTTCTCACCCATGCGCAGGCGAGCTTTATAGACCGATACGCCGTCGATGATCGAGTCCGGACGCGCCAGGTAGACGTGTTCGAAGATGCATGGCGTGAGTGTCGGCGCAACCGCGCACTGACGGGTGTGCAGCTTGCCGTCTTCAGTGATGTAGACCGCTTCACCGGGTGCCAGGTCGCGGATCAACGTGAAGCCCAGCACATCCAGGGATACGCTTTCGGAGGCGATCATGTACTCGACGCCTTCGTCGGTGTGACGCTGGCCGAACACGATCGGGCGGATGCCGTGGGGGTCACGGAAACCAACGATGCCGTAACCGGTGATCATCGCCACCACGGCATAACCACCGACGCAACGGTTGTGCACGTCGATCACCGCCGCGAACACGTCTTCTTCGGTGGGCTGCAGCTTGCCGCGCTGGGCCAGCTCGTGGGCGAACACGTTGAGCAGCACTTCCGAGTCGGAACTGGTGTTGACGTGGCGCAGGTCGGATTCGTAAATCTCCTTGGCCAGCTGTTCAACGTTGGTCAGGTTGCCGTTATGCGCCAAGGTAATGCCGTAAGGCGAGTTGACGTAGAACGGTTGCGCTTCGGCCGAGGTCGAGCTACCGGCGGTCGGGTAACGCACATGGCCAATGCCCATGTGCCCGACCAGGCGCTGCATATGACGCTGGTGGAACACGTCACGTACCAGGCCATTGTCCTTGCGCAGGAATAACCGGCCGTCGTGGCTGGTCACAATACCGGCAGCGTCCTGGCCGCGGTGCTGGAGGACGGTTAGCGCGTCATACAGCGCCTGATTGACGTTCGACTTACCGACGATACCGACGATGCCACACATGCGACGCAACCCCTACTTAATGAATCTTGACTGAACACTCTTACTGAGGCGTTTTGGCCGGCAAAAGGTGTTCCTTGAACGGAAGATCAGCGGGTACGCTGATTCCGCTGGCCAGCCACTGACTGCTCCACCCCAGAATGAGGTTCTTGGACCAATCTGCAACCAATAGAAATTTTGGCACGAGTACCGACTCCTGCCACCACGCATCCTGCTGTACCGGCCCCAGGCTCAACAGCCCGACCGCCACGACCACCAGCAACGCGCCACGCGCGGCGCCGAAGGCCATGCCGAGAAATCGATCGGTCCCGGACAGGCCGGTGACACGTATCAACTCGCCAATCAGATAATTGACCATTGCCCCCACCAGCAGCGTGGCGATGAACATGATGGCGCAGCCCGCGATGACGCGAGCCGAAGGCGTTTCTATGTACCCGGCCAGGTAGACCGACAGTGAACCACCGAACATCCAGGCTACGACTCCTGCGATGATCCAGGTCAGCAACGACAGTGCTTCTTTGACGAAGCCGCGGCTCAGACTGATCAACGCGGAGATGGCGACGATTGCAACGATCGCCCAATCAACCCAGGTAAATGGCACAGTGCAGCCTACGTACGGATAAGGCGGCGCATTTTAGCAGAGCGCCGGGCTATCGGTAAGCGGTGATTACGGGTGCTTTGCAAATCAATGAATTGCGCAATGGGAACACTGTTTCAAGACAGCCGAAAACCAATGTGGGAGGGGGCTTGCCCCCGATGGCGGTGGTTCAGTATCAGATGTGCTGACTGATCCACCGCTATCGGGGGCAAGCCCCCTCCCACATGTTGACCTTATCGTCCCGCCTAGCCGCGCTCAGGCTGGAAACGGGTCACAAACCCCTTGAGGTTCTGCTGGCGATCGAGCAAATCGCGCAGGCGATCCGCTTCGGCGCGCTCGATCAGCGGCCCGATAAACACACGGTTCTTGCCATCGGCGCTGCGGATATACGCGTTGTAGCCCTGGGCCCGCAGTTTTTTCTGCAAAGCGTCGGCGCCTTCACGGCTGCCCAGGCTGGCCACTTGAATCGACCAACTGATCGGCAACCCATTCGGGTCGATACGACTCTGACCTACGTCCGGCTTGCCCGGCGCGGCAGGCTGTGGCGCGACCGGCTTGGGCGCAGGTGTCGGCGCGGCAGGCTTGGCGGCTGCGACAGGCGCTGACGGAGCCGGTTTGACCACGGGAACACTCGGCTGCACAGGCATGGAAGGCGCCTGCTGGGCAGCGACCTCGGCATCGGTCGGCACGGGCTCTTCCTCAGGCAGGGCCTGCGGTTCAGGCACCACCACCGGTTCCACCTGAACCTGGGGCACCACCGGCGCCTGGGGCGCAGCGGGCGCTTCAACCACTACCTGGCGCTGTTCGTCCTGACGGGAAAACAGCATCGGCAGGAAAATCACCGCCAATGCCACCAACACCAAGGCTCCGACCATTCGCTGCTTGTATGCGCTATCGAGTAATGCCATGTGCAGCTTCCTCCGTGGAGCGCCGGGCCAGCCATTCGAGCGCCTCGGCAACACAATAAAATGATCCGAACAACAGAATCTCGTCGTCGGCCGTCGCCACCGCACATTGCGCCTCAAGGGCGGCAGTGACGCTTGCATACGACGCCACCGGCGCACCAAGGTTCTGCAAGGCGATTTGCAGTTCAGCCGCCGCACGGCTACGCGGCGTATCCAGCGGCGCAACGGCCCAGGACTCTACGCTGGCGAGCAACGGCGCAACCACGCCATCAAGATCCTTGTCAGCCAGCAAGCCGAACACCGCCAGGCGACGGCCGGACAATGGCGTGCGCGTCAGCCGCTGCGCCAGGTATTCTGCAGCGTGGGGGTTATGACCCACATCCAGCAGCAGGTTAAGACGCTTGCCTTGCCACTCGACGGTGCGCCGATCCAGGCGCCCCACAACCCGCGTCGCCAGCAGGGTTGCGGCAATTTGCCCGGCATTCCACGGCAGATCCAGCAACAGATAGGCTTGCAGCGCGAGCGCGGCATTCTCCATCGGCAGGTTCAGCAGCGGCAAATCGCGCAGCACTACCTGTTGACCCCGGGCATCGCGCCCGGACCACTGCCAATGCTGATCGTTGATCTGGAGATTGAAGTCGCGCCCACGCAGGTAGAACGGGCAATCGAGCTCCCGCACCTTGTCCAGCAAGGGTTGCGGTGGGTCTGGATCACCGCACAGCGCAGGTTTGCCCGGGCGAAAGATCCCGGCCTTTTCGTAAGCCACGGATTCGCGGGTATCGCCCAGGTAATCGACATGGTCGACACCGATACTGGTGACCAGCGCCACATCGGCATCCACCACGTTGACCGTGTCCAGACGCCCACCCAGGCCCACTTCCAGCACGACGATATCGAGTTGCGCACGCTCGAACAGCCACAGCGCCGCCAGGGTGCCCATCTCGAAATAGGTCAGGGAAATATCGCCACGCCCGGCATCGAGGGCGGCGAAGGCTTCGCAGAGTTGCGCGTCGCTCGCGTCGACGCCATTGAGCTGCACCCGCTCGTTATAGCGCAACAGGTGCGGCGAACTGTAGACGCCGACTTTCAGCCCCTGGGCCTGCAGCAGCGCGGCGACAAAGGCGCAGGTCGAGCCTTTGCCGTTGGTGCCGGTTACGGTGATAACACGCGGTGCCGGGCGACCCAACCCCAGGCGGGCCGCTACCTGTTGCGAGCGCTCCAGGCCCATGTCGATGGCGGACGGATGCAACTGCTCGAGGTAGGCGAGCCATTCGCCCAGGGTACGTTGGGTCATAGGTTTGCCGGCACCGGCGGCACGACAATCGGCTCGACTTTAGGCGCGACGTAGACAGGCGTTGGCAGGCCCATCATTTGCGCCAGCAGGTTACCCAGGCGTGGCCGCAGCTCACCGCGCGGGATGATCAGGTCGATGGCGCCGTGTTCGAGCAGGAACTCGCTGCGCTGGAAACCTTCCGGCAATTTTTCACGCACGGTCTGCTCGATGACGCGCGGGCCGGCAAAGCCGATCAGGGCCTTGGGCTCGCCGACGATCACGTCGCCCAGCATCGCCAGGCTGGCGGAAACGCCGCCGTATACCGGGTCGGTCAATACCGAGATGAACGGAATGCCTTCTTCGCGCAGACGCGCCAATACCGCCGAGGTCTTGGCCATTTGCATCAGGGAAATCAGCGCTTCCTGCATACGCGCGCCACCGGAAGCGGCGAAGCAGATCATCGGGCAGCGGTTTTCCAGGGCATAGTTGGCGGCGCGCACGAAACGCTCGCCGACGATGGCCCCCATGGAGCCGCCCATGAAGGAGAATTCGAACGCAGACACCACCACCGGCATGCCCAGCAGCTTGCCGCTGACGGAGATCAGCGCGTCTTTCTCGCCGGTCTGCTTCTGCGCGCCGACCAGACGGTCCTTGTACTTCTTGCTGTCGCGGAACTTGAGACGGTCGACCGGCTCGAGGTCCGCGCCCAGCTCGTTGCGGCCGTCGGCGTCGAGGAAGATGTCGATACGCGCGCGCGCGCCAATACGCATGTGGTGGTTGCACTTGGGGCAAACGTCCAGGGTCTTTTCCAGCTCCGGGCGGTACAGCACCGCGTCGCAGGATGGGCACTTGTGCCACAGACCTTCAGGAACCGAGCTTTTCTTCACCTCGGAACGCATGATCGAAGGGATCAGTTTGTCTACTAACCAGTTGCTCATGCTTTCTTTCTCCAGTACCGGTGGCTTGAACACAGCCCCGCGTATGCCCTTGAGCTAAATTCATATGTGGCGATGATGTCGGCGGGACGGGGTCAGAGGTTCGACCAGCCATTTCCCGCCTGTATCCTCAGCCTTCCAGACAACCTGCCAGCGCAGGGTTGCCACTTCGTTTCCGGGCCTCCCGCGGGCGGCGCCGGTGCTGTTTTACACAGTGGTAGTTATGGACGGCGGCAGACTGCCAGCCGTCACATCGCACCGCTGCTGTTGCGCACGGCCTGCATGAACGCGCGAATCCTGGCGTGATCCTTGATGCCCTTGCCCTGCTCCACCCCGCCGCTGACATCCACGGCATACGGCCGAACCTGCTCGATGGCGGCGCCGACATTCGACGGGGTGAGCCCACCGGCCAGGATCAGCGGCTTGCTCAAGCCCGCCGGGATCAGCGACCAGTCGAACGCTTCGCCCGTACCGCCGGGAACGCCTTCGACATAGGTGTCCAGCAGAATCCCGCGCGCGCCCGTATAAGCGGCACAGGCGGCGGCGATATCGTCGCCGGCCTTGACGCGCAGCGCCTTGATATAGGGACGCTGGTAGCTCTCGCATTCGTCCGGGGTTTCGTCGCCGTGAAACTGCAGCATGTCCAGCGGCACGGCATCCAGGGTTTCATTGAGTTCACACCGGCTGGCATTGACGAACAAGCCCACGGTGGTCACGAACGGTGGCAGCGCGGCGATGATGGCCCGGGCCTGCAACACATCCACCGCGCGTGGGCTCCTGGCGTAAAACACCAGACCTATGGCATCCGCCCCCGCCTCGACCGCCGCCAACGCGTCTGCGACGCGGGTAATCCCGCAAATCTTGCTGCGAACGGCTGACATATCGTAGAAACCTCAGGGATTGAACCGAGAAAGTCCCGGATGGTAACAAAAGCGCTTGAGGGCGTCAGCCGCCAAGTTCGCTGAAACCGGTGAGGAAGTGTGGCCCGATAAAACGCTCCGGCAGTTCGAACTCGTCGCGGTACTCCACCTCCACCAGATACAGGCCGAACGGATGCGCCGTCACCCCACCGGTACGGCGCACGCGGCTTTCCAGCACTTCCCTGGCCCATTCCACCGGACGTTCGCCGGTACCGATGGTCATCAACACACCCGCAATGTTGCGCACCATGTGGTGCAGGAATGCCCCGGCACGGATATCCACCACAATCATCTTGCCATGACGGGTCACGCGCAGATGGTGGACTTCTTTGATCGGCGATTTGGCCTGGCATTGGCCGGCACGGAATGCGCTGAAATCATGCACCCCGACAAGATGCTGCGCGGCCTCGGCCATGCGCTCGGCATCCAGCGGGCGGTGGTTCCAGGTAATTTCCTGGTTCAAGTGCGCCGGGCGGATCTGATCGTTATAAATCACGTAGCGGTAGCGCCGGGCGATGGCCTTGAAACGCGCATGAAAATGCGCCGGCATGACCTTGGCCCACGTGACGCTGACGTCATGGGGCAGATTGATATTGGCGCCCATTACCCAGGCCTTCATCGAGCGTTCGGCCTGGGTGTCGAAATGCACCACTTGGCCGCAGGCATGCACCCCCGCGTCGGTCCGCCCGGCACACATCAGCGACACCGGCGAGTCAGCGACTTTCGACAAAGCGTTTTCCAGGGTTTCCTGCACCGTCAGCACGCCGGATGCCTGGCGCTGCCAGCCGCGATAGCGCGAGCCTTTGTATTCCACGCCGAGGGCGATGCGGTAAAAGCCTGCGGCCGCCATTTCGGCGGCCGCGTTATCTATATTTGCCAAGAACTGAGAGCCTGATGAGTTGCGCGAAGGCGGGCATTATAAAGGCGACGGCTGCGCGACGGGCGCTTTTGTTGGGGAGGGGCGCCAAGCCAACTGTGGGGAGAAGCACGCCCTGCCCCACAGTGGAGGTTTATCAGCCTTCAGATCCGGCCGAGCATTTCCTTGGCCTCGCCGCGCTGGCTCTCGTTGCCCTCGGTCAGCACTTCGGACAGGATGTCCTTGGCGCCATCGGCATCGCCCATGTCGATATAGGCCTGGGCGAGGTCCAGCTTGGTGGCGACCTCATCGGTGCCCGAGAGGAAATCGAACTCGGGCTCATCGTCACCGAGCGCGGCATCTTCAGCCGTGAACGATGGCTCGATGGAGGGATGCTCCAGGCTCTGGGACAGACGGTCCAGCTCGGCGTTGACGTCATCCAGCTCCGACGCGAAGGCGTCCGGCTTGGCCGCCGATTCGGGCTCGTCCGCCAGGGAGAGGTCGAAATCTTCCGGCAAATCGAAGTCATCCAGGGCCGTAGGGGCCAGGGTCGGCGGCTCGACGGCAGGCGCATCCTTCATCTGCTCTTCGAGCCCGGAGAGGAAGTCATCATCCGATTGCGCGGACGCCGGTGCATCCAGTTGCAGATCCAGGTCGAAGTCCGACAGGTCGTCGGCACTGGCATTGGCTGCCGTCTGCTGCTGAAGAAGCGCCTCGAATGTCTGCTGATCGTCGTTGACCTCAGCCGGCGATGCCGCCTCCAGCTCGTCCAGGCTCAGATCGAAATCGGTATCCACAGGCTCTGGCGCAGGCGCAGCCGGCTTGTCTTCCAGCAAGTCCTTGACGTACTGCGCGTCCAGGGCCGCAGCGGCCACTGCCGCACTTACGCCTGCCGCCAACACCGCCATGGCCGGGAAACGACTTTTGAGCTGCTCGACCTGGGCATGGTTTTCACCGTTGGCCACCAGTTGACGCTCCTGGTTGACGAAACCGTCCTTGTTATTTTGCAGCCCGTACACTTCCATCAATTTCAAACGCAGATCGCTGCGCTTGGGCTCGCGCTTGATTGCTTGTTCAAGTACATCGGCCGCCTGGTTCAGGTGGCCACGGTCGATATGGGACTGGGCCTGGGCCAGCGCATCGCTGGCGTTCTGTGGGGCAACCGCAACCGCCAGCGGCGCAAGCACGGAGGCGACGCTCGGCACGACCGGCTCAACCACCGGAGCGCGCGCAGGCGTGGGTGCAGGCGCAGGCGTGGGCGCAGCATTCAGCGGCGCCACTTCCAGGCCTTCGAAACTGTCGGAGGGCAGGTCGCGCTCCAGGCTCGATGTGAACTCCGGCTCTTCAGCCAGCGCTCGCGCCATGCGCAGGTGCTTCTCTTCTTCAAGACGGGCGTTGCGATGGCGTACCCACAATAGCAGGAGCAGCAACGCCAGGATGACGGCTGCGCCACCAAGCACACCGAGCACGATAGG
>NZ_CVTU01000053.1:0-74611 GCF_900004965.1 Pseudomonas sp. 44 R 15 | reverse complement strand
TGAACTGGTCAAGTAATCCCGGACACCGATTACGGTGTTTATGCCGCTTTTTGCTCCATGGCTATTGGCGACAGGTAGTTGTTGTAGCTGTGGAGCCTGATTCGGTTGTATCGCATGAAGAAGCTGGTCATATCCCGCCTGGCTTCTTCAACTGTGGTGTAGCCCTTATTGGGCACCCACTCTGATTTAAGCGTCCCGAAGAAACGCTCTGTTGGCGCGTTGTCCCAGCATTGCCCTCTGCGGCTCATGCTTTGCGTTATTCCATGCTCCAGCAGCTCGGACTGAAAGAGCTGGCTGGTGTATTGGCTGCCTTGATCCGAATGAAACATCAAGCCTGCATGTTTGCCTCGAACCTCCACCGCCATTCTCAGCGCCTTGCTAACCAGGTTGGCGTCGTTGATCAGGGAAAACGCCCAGCCAACGATTCGGCGGGCGAACAGATCAATGACCGCTGCCAAGTGATACCAACGTTTACCAACCATCAGGCTGGTAACGTCGCCGCACCAGGCCTGATTGATTGCGGTTGGCTCGAAGTTACGCTCGAGCAGATTCTTGGCCACAAATGCTTCGACGCCTCTAGAGCGATACTGATGGCGGCGGCGCTGTCTGCTGGCCAGATTTGCCTCCGCCATGAGTTTTCCGGCCAGATGCCGTCCCACCTTGATCTGCTGGGCTTTCAAGTGCTGAGAGATCATCCGCGCGCCTGCACTTCCCCGGCTTTCGTCATGCAATTGCGCAACTTTTGCTCTGAGCGCGTCACGCTTGGTATTCGGCACTGAGCGACGCTTAAGCCAGTCATAAAACGCGCTGCGGGAAACGCCCAGCGCACTGCAAAGCAGGCAGATCGGATACGAACTCGACTCTCTCAGCTCCTCGATCAGGAAAAACGATCGGGATCCGACATCAAGAGAGCCGTAGCCTTTTTTAAGATTTCAGCCTCGGTCTCCAGGCGCTTGACCTTGGCTCGCAGCTGTTGAAGCTCTCGCTGTTCATCGCTGATTGCCTTAGTACCTGCCACTGGCTGCCCTTTCTGACGCTCTTTGCGAACCTGCTCAATCCAACGGCGCAGAGCCGTGGGGCCAACCTCCATCGACGCACAGACGTCAGGAACTGAGCAGTTATCATCAAGTACCATGCTTACAGCACGTTGCTTGAACTCGCGGGTGTAGGTCTTTCGCTCTTGCATGAAACC
The DNA here is from genome assembly GCF_900004965.1 of Pseudomonas sp. 44 R 15. NCBI lineage: Bacteria > Pseudomonadati > Pseudomonadota > Gammaproteobacteria > Pseudomonadales > Pseudomonadaceae > Pseudomonas > Pseudomonas sp. 44 R 15. The sequence continues at coordinate 73,419 of NZ_CVTU01000053.1, read as the reverse complement.
TCCTGATTGGGCGAATCATATCGCCCTTAAGAGGTGTCCGGGAGCATTAGGCCAGTTCAAGCCCCCTCCCACAGGGCAACGCATTTCAAATGTGGGAGGGGCGGTGCGACGATTCGACTTGCCCCCGATTGGCGCCAGTCAGAGCACCACCGTCCGATTGGCATTCAAAAACACCCGCCGCTCAATGTGATACCCCACCGCCCGCGCCAACGTGAGCCCTTCGATATCCCGCCCCTTGGCAATCAGATCCTCGGGATAGTGACTGTGGTCCACCACTTCCACACCCTGGGCGATGATCGGCCCTTCATCCAGATCGTTGTTGATGTAATGCGCCGTGGCGCCGACCAGTTTCACGCCCTTGTTGTACGCTTGGTGATACGGCTTGGCGCCCTTGAACCCCGGCAGCAACGAGTGATGAATGTTGATGGCCTTGCCGTCCAGCTTGCGGCACAGCTCCGGCGACAGCACTTGCATGTAGCGCGCAAGGATCACCAGTTCGGCGCCGGTGTCTTCCACCACTTGCCACACTTGACGCTCCTGGGACGGTTTGTCGTTGGGGTCGAGGGGGAAATGGTAGTAGGGAATTTGATGCCAGTCGGCCAAAGGTTTCAAATCGGGGTGATTGGACACCACCGCGACCACGTCCATCGACAGCTGACCGATGCGCTGGCGGTACAACAAGTCGTTAAGGCAGTGATCAGCCTTGGAGACCATAATCACCACTTTTGGCCGGTAGTTCGGCGCCGTCAGCTCGAAGATCATGCCAAACGCTTCACCGCGCGTGGCCAGGCCATCGCGGAAACCCTGCTCGTCAAAGCCATCGGGCTGACGGAATTCCACCCGAATAAAAAAACGGCCCGAGAGGCGGTCATCGAACGAATGGTGCTCGGTGACATAGCAGCCCTGCTCGAACAGATAGCGGGTGACCGCGTCCACCGTGCCGAGCACGCTGGGGCAGTCGGCGGTCAAAATCCATGTATCAGGGGCGCGGCTCATTACAGTTGTCTCCTTGATCGTTCCCACGCTCTGCGTGGGCATGCCGCCATGGACGCTCTGCGTCCGCTCTTGGGACGCGGAGCGTCCGGGGATGCATTCCCACGCGGAGCGTGGGAACGATCATCAGGCTTGAACGCTCAGGCCAAATTCGGCCGAGGCATCCTGCAACCACAACCACCAGTAATCCGAGAAGCTGCGGCGAATCAGCAGTTCCCAGGTGTCCTCAGCGGTATGCCGGATCACCAGTTGTGACTTGGCGAACACCGTGCCCACCGCCTTGCCCACCGGAAAGTTATCAGGGTGCACGTCGTAGCTGGTGGACTTCATCAGCACATCGCGCACATTCGGGCCGCTGAGCTCGAGGATCTGCTGGCCGCCGCTGACGTTGACGATCTGGATATGCAAATCAGCCAGGGCCGCGCGCAGGTTTTGTTCGGCGGCGAACTCTTCGCCGCTCGGGACAATGAGCAGCCATTCATCCGGGCCGAGCCACTGCAGGCTCGTCTCACCCTTGAAGATCACGCTCAGGGCGCCGGGCAGCTCGATGCCAAGGGCCTTGTGCACCCCGGCGGCGAACGCTGCATCGTGGCCATCGCCACGAATGGTGAGGTGGCCGAGGAGTTTCTTTTCACGCACGGTTACGCCGGCGTTCTTGCGGCCCTTGCCGACCAGGCTGGCGAGGTCGGCATGGTGCAGCGACGACTCGGCCTTGGCGCCGGTGGTGGGGCGTTGTTGGTAAACATTGGCTGCTGTCATAAAGCACCTGTTCTGAATTCTGTTGTGAGGCTGATGGCCTCATCGGGGGCAAGCCCCCTCCCACAGGGGAATGCATTTCAACATGTGGGAGGGGGCTTGCCCCCGATGCAGGCGACTCAAATGTTCTGCCGATCACCCTTGGGGTCAAAGAACACCGAAGACACAATCTCCGCCTCGATCACACTGCCATCGGCCTGCGGCGAGAACACCCGCTCGCCGATGCGCTTCAAGCCACCTTTCACCACGCCCATGGCAAACGAATAACCCAGGGAGTTGTGCGCATAGCTTGAAGTCACGTGGCCGACCATTTTCATCGGAATCGTCTGCTTCGGATCGAACACCAACTGCGCGCCTTCCGGCAGCCACACATTCGGATCGATCGGCTTCAAGCCCACCAGTTGCTTGCGCTCTTCACGCACGCAATCTTCGCGGTTCATCCCACGCCAGCCGATCCACGAGAACGGTTTGGTACGGCCCACGCACCAGCCCATGTTCAGGTCGTCAGGGGTCATCGAGCCATCAGTGTCCTGGCCGACGATGATGAAGCCCTTCTCGGCACGCAGGACGTGCATGGTTTCGGTGCCGTACGGGGTCAGGTTGTACTTTTTGCCGGCCTCGACGATCTTTTCCAGCACGCCCATGGCGTAGTCGGCCTGCACGTTGACTTCATACGACAGCTCGCCGGTAAACGAGATACGGAACACCCGCGCCGGTACGCCGCCGACCAGGCCTTCCTTCCAGGTCATGAACGGGAAGCCGTCCTTGTCCAGGTCGATATCAGTCACTTCCGCCAGCAGCTTGCGGCTGTTGGGGCCGGACAGGGTCATGGTCGCCCAATGGTCGGTGACCGAGGTGAAATACACCTTGAGGTCCGGCCATTCGGTCTGCTGGTAGATTTCCAGCCACTGCAGTACGCGGGCGGCGCCGCCGGTGGTGGTGGTCATCAGGAAGTGGTTGTCGGCGAGGCAGGCAGTCACGCCGTCATCGAAGACCATGCCGTCTTCCTTGCACATCAGGCCGTAGCGCGCCTTGCCCACGTCCAGCTTGGTCCAGGCGTTGCTGTAGATGCGGTTGAGGAACTCACGCGCGTCCGGGCCCTGGATATCGATTTTGCCGAGGGTGGACGCATCCAGCAGGCCGACGCTGTCGCGCACGGCCAGGCATTCGCGCTTCACGGCGGCGTGCAGGTCTTCACCATTACGCGGGAAGTACCATGGGCGTTTCCACTGGCCGACGTCCTCGAATTCGGCGCCGTTTTTCACGTGCCAGGCTTGCAGCGCGGTGTAGCGCACCGGCTCGAAGATGTGCCCACAGTGACGGCCCGCTATCGCACCGAACGTCACCGGCGTGTAGTTGGGGCGGAACATGGTGGTGCCCATCTGCGGGATGGTCACGTTCAGCGAACGCGCCGCGATGGCCAAACCGTTGACGTTACCCAGCTTGCCCTGGTCGGTGCCAAAGCCCAATGCGGTGTAGCGCTTGACGTGCTCGACCGACTCGAAACCTTCGCGGGTCGCCAGTTCGATGGCGGCGGCGGTGACATCGTTCTGCAGGTCGACGAATTGCTTCGGCGCCCGAGCAGTGGCTTTTTCGTGGGGCACCTGGAACAGCGCCAGGGTCGGTTCTTCAAGGCGGCTCAGGGCTTTAGGCAGCACGCCTTCAACCGGGGCGAAACCGGCTTCGCTGGCCGCGCGCACGCCGCCTTCAAAACCATCGGCCAGGGAATCACCGAGGCCGTAGACGCCATTGATACCGCCGACGCACACGCGTTTTTGCGGGGCTTCGCCCGGTACGAAACCGAGGATATCTTCACGCCAGGTCGGCTTGCCGCCCAGGTGCGAGGCCAGGTGGACCACCGGGCTGTAGCCGCCGGAGCTGGCCACCAGGTCGCAGTCCAGCCACTCGCCGGGGCTGGTGACTTTATGGGCTTTAACATCGATCGCAGCCACTCGCGCAGCGCTCACGCGCTTGGTGCCACGGGCTTCGACCACGGCGCTGCCGGTGAGGATACGAATACCCTTGGCGCGAGCCTCTTCAACCAGGGCACCGCGTGGGTTGTGGCGCACATCGGCCACCGCAACCACTTGCAGACCCGCATCGAGCCAGTCCAGCGCAACGCGGTAGGCGTGGTCGTTGTTGGTCGACAGCACCAGTTTCTTGCCCGGTGCCACGCCGTAGCGACGCACGTAGGTAGAGACCGCACCGGCCAGCATGTTGCCCGGCACGTCGTTGTTGCCGTACACCAGCGGACGCTCGCACGCACCGGTCGCCAGCACCACACGCTTGGCACGCACACGGTGGATACGCTGGCGCACCACGCCAATCGGCGCGCGGTCGCCAAGGTGGTCGGTGAGGCGCTCGTGAATGGTCAGGAAATTATGGTCGTGGTAGCCGTTGACGGTGGCGCGGGGCAGCAGCACCACGTCCGGCAGGGCTTTGAGTTCAGCGAGGACGCTGGCAACCCATTCGGTGGCCGGCTTGCCGTCGAGGCTTTCGCGGGAATCGAGCAGCGAACCCCCGAACTCTTCCTGCTCATCGGCGATGATCACCCGCGCACCGCTGCGCGCAGCCGCCAGTGCTGCGGCGAGACCGGCAGGGCCTGCGCCGACCACCAGTACGTCGCAATGACGGTTGAAGTTGTCGTAGGTGTCCGGGTCGTTCTCGGTCGGCGAGCGGCCAAGGCCGGCTGCCTTGCGGATGTACTTCTCGTAGGTCATCCAGAACGATTGCGGGTACATGAAGGTTTTGTAGTAAAAGCCCGGCGGCATCAGCTTGCCGCCGACCTTGCCGAGAATGCCCATCATGTCGTTGTTGACGCTCGGCCAGCCGTTGGTGCTGGTGGCGACCAAGCCCTGGTACAGCGCCTGTTGCGTGGCGCGCACGTTGGGAATCTGGGTGGCTTCGGTGGCGCCGATCTGCAGCACCGCGTTCGGCTCTTCGGCACCGGCGGCAAAGATGCCGCGCGGGCGCGAGTATTTGAAGCTGCGGCCGATGATATCGACGCCGTTGGCCAGCAGGGCGGCGGCCAGGGTGTCACCTTCAAAGCCTTTGTAGCTCTGGCCGTTGAACGTGAAGGTCAGGACTTTATTGCGGTCGATCCGGCCACCGTTGGACAGGCGATTGATCTGGCTCATACCTTCTCTCCAGAGGCCTTGGCGGTGAACTGAGGCTTCTCACCGATCTTGTAGGTTTCAAGAATTTCGTAGGTCACAGTGTCGCGGGTGGCGTTGAAATACTGGCGGCAACCGGCAGCGTGAATCCACAGTTCGTGGTGCAGGCCACGGGGGTTGTCGCGAAAGAACATGTAGTCGCCCCACTCGGCGTCGGTGCAGGCATTCGGGTCCAGCGGGCGCGGGATGTGCGCTTGGCCGGACGCGTGGAATTCCTCTTCGGAGCGCAGTTCGCCACAGTGAGGACAGAAGATATGCAACATGAGGTGGTTCTCCTGTTAGTGGGCGACGGCCGCAGCGCCGTGTTCGTCGATCAGCGCACCGTTGTGGAAACGGTCGATGGAGAAAGGTGCGGCCAGCGGGTGCATTTCACCCTTGGCCAGGCTCGCGGCAAACACGTTGCCTGAGCCCGGCGTGGCCTTGAAGCCACCGGTGCCCCACCCGCAGTTGAAGAACATGTTCGGGACCGGGGTCTTGGAGATGATCGGGCACGCGTCCGGCGTGGTGTCGACGATGCCGCCCCACTGGCGGTTCATGCGCACGCGTGAGAGCACCGGGAACATCTCGACGATGGCCTGGATGGTGTGTTCGATCACCGGGTACGAACCGCGCTGGCCGTAGCCGTTGTAGCCGTCGATACCGGCGCCGATCACCAGGTCGCCCTTGTCGGACTGGCTGATGTAACCGTGCACGGCGTTGGACATGATCACGCTGTCGATAATCGGCTTGATCGGCTCCGATACCAGTGCTTGCAGTGGATGGGATTCGATCGGCAGGCGGAAACCGGCCAGCGAAGCCATGTGCCCGGAGTTACCGGCGGTCACCACACCGACGCGCTTGGCGCCGATAAAGCCCTTGTTGGTTTCCACGCCGATGCACACGCCGTTTTCCTTGCGAAAGCCGATCACTTCGGTCTGCTGGATCAAGTCCACGCCGAGTGCGTCAGCCGCGCGGGCAAAGCCCCAGGCCACGGCATCGTGACGGGCCACGCCGCCGCGACGTTGCACAGTAGCGCCGAGCACCGGGTAGCGGGTGTTCTTCGAGCAGTCCAGGTACGGGATCTCGTCCGCTACCTGTTTGGCATTGAGCAGTTCGCCGTCCACGCCGTTGAGGCGGTTGGCGCTGACGCGGCGCTCGGAATCACGGATGTCCTGCAGGGTGTGGCACAGGTTGTACACGCCGCGCTGGGAGAACATCACGTTGTAGTTCAGGTCCTGGGACAAACCTTCCCAGAGTTTCATCGCGTGTTCGTACAGGTGCGCCGACTCGTCCCACAGGTAGTTGGACCGCACGATGGTGGTGTTGCGCGCGGTGTTACCGCCGCCCAGCCAACCTTTCTCGACCACGGCCACATTGGTGATGCCGTGCTCTTTAGCCAGATAGTAGGCGGTCGCCAGACCATGCCCGCCGCCGCCGACGATGACCACGTCGTAGACCTTTTTCGGGGTCGGCGTGCGCCACATCTTCTGCCAGTTTTCGTGATGGCTGAGGGAGTGCTTGAAGAGGCCGAAGCCTGAGTAGCGTTGCATAGTCATTACTCCAAAACCGCGCTCAGCGATAAACCGGGAAATCAGCGCACAGGGCAGACACGTGCTTGGCCACGTTGGCCTCGACATCGGCATCGCCGAGGTTGTCGAGGATGTCGCAGATCCAGCCGGCCAGCTCGATGCATTGCGGCACCTTGAAACCACGGGTGGTCACCGCCGGGGTGCCGATACGCAGGCCCGAGGTCACGAAGGGCGACTGCGGGTCATTGGGCACGGCGTTCTTGTTGACGGTGATGTGGGCGCGACCGAGGGCGGCGTCCGCCTCTTTGCCGGTGAGGCCCTGACGGATCAGGCTGACCAGGAACAAATGGTTATCGGTGCCACCGGAGACCACGTCGTAGCCGCGTTTGATGAACACCTCGGCCATCGCCTGGGCGTTGTCGATCACCTGCTGCTGATACGCCTTGAAGCCGGGCTCCAGCGCTTCCTTGAAGCACACCGCCTTGCCGGCGATCACATGCATCAGCGGGCCGCCCTGGGCGCCGGGGAATACGGCAGCGTTGAGTTTTTTCTCGATGGCTTCGTTGGCCTTGGCCAGGATCAGGCCGCCACGCGGACCGCGCAGGGTCTTGTGGGTGGTGGTGGTGACCACGTCGGCGTAGGGCAGCGGGTTCGGGTACAGACCGGCGGCAACCAGGCCGGCGACGTGGGCCATGTCGACGAACAACAGCGCGCCCACCTTGTCGGCAATCTGACGGAAACGTGGGAAATCCAGGGTCTTGGAGTAGGCGGAGAAACCGGCCACGACCATTTTCGGCTGGTGCTCCACGGCCAGGCGCTCGACTTCGTCGTAGTCGATCAGGCCGGTGTCGGTGTTGATGCCGTATTGCACCGCGTTGTACAGCTTGCCCGAGGACGACACCTTGGCGCCGTGAGTCAGGTGGCCGCCGTGGGCCAGACTCATGCCCAGGATCGTGTCGCCGGCATTGATCAGCGCCAGGTACACCGCGCTGTTGGCGGACGAACCGGAGTGCGGCTGCACGTTGGCGTAATCGGCACCGAACAGCTGCTTGGCGCGCTCGATGGCCAGGGCCTCGACCTTGTCCACATGCTCGCAGCCACCGTAGTAGCGCTTGCCCGGGTAGCCTTCGGCGTATTTGTTGGTGAGGCCGCTGCCTTGCGCTTCCATCACACGCTTGCTGGTGTAGTTCTCCGACGCGATCAGCTCGATATGGTCTTCCTGACGCTGCTCCTCGGCATTCATCGCCGCCAGCAGTGCGTCGTCATATCCCTGGATCTGGTCTTGTTTGCTGAACATCGCGTCTCTCCCAGCCTTTCGTATTGTTGAGGCCCTCGCAGGGCCCTTTGATGCGATGGTAGGGCTGGCGCGTGCGGGCCAAATGCCTGCGCACGCCACGCAAAGGTGCGTTTACGACATGGCCTGAGCAAATGCTAACTGAGGGCCGACAAACTGTAGGAGCGAGCTTGCTCGCGAAAAACCTGAGGGCGCCACGCTCAATCAGGCAGCGCGCGTTATCGTTGACGTTTTTCGCGAGCAAGCTCGCTCCTACATGGGTTAGGCGATGAGTTTGCGAAGGAGTAACAGCAGGAGGAAGTGCATTGGATAGAGGGCATAGGCCCAACGGCGCATGGCCGGTGGAGAGACGTTTCTGGCGTGTCGCAATAAGACCAATCCTGCCAGCGGCGCAACCAGACACGTCGCCAACCCAAGCATCGCCACCAGGCTGCCGCTATTGAGCAGAATCTGCCATTGATTGGCGGCGACGCAGACCAAACCCGGCACCACGCTGAAATACCAGGGCCGGCGAAACACCAGCAGCATCGCCAGCGGCAGCAATACACCAAAGAAACCGAACATCAGCTGGGTTGAAAACACGGCCGCTATTGTGAGAGCGATCAGCGCCAATCCTCGATCAACCACCGCCTTGTGCTGCCATCCTCGGGCAACCAGCAGGCCCAGCGCCAGGGTCGGCAATACGTTCAAGGTATCGGCATCCTCGATGAACATCCGATACGGCACTTCGCTGATCACGCTGAACAGCAACAACCAGCCCAAGTAGCGCCAGTGACCGGTCACCGGGGCGTTTCGAGCCCGGTGCAGATTCGCCGCAATCGCCAGGCAAAACCATGGGAACGCCAGGCGCCCGGGCACATACAAGCCATCGAGGCTCAGGCCCACATAGCGCAGGTGATCCAGCACCATGCTCAGCAGCGCCAGCCACTTGAGCAGGTCCAAAGCGCCATCTCGGACATGTCCGACAGGCAAGGTGTCAGTACCGTGCATAATTCCCCACCGACTTTGCATTTACAGTGCGTGCGCCGCCCTCCCAATCTTGGTTAAAGTGCGCACCAACATCGACCACAGGAATGGGCCATGACTGACAAGAGCCAACAATTCGCCAGCGACAACTATTCCGGCATCTGCCCGGAAGCCTGGGCCGCCATGGAACAAGCCAACCAGGGCCATCAACGTGCCTATGGCGATGATGAGTGGACCCACCGCGCCGCCGACGGTTTCCGCAATCTGTTCGAAACCGACTGCGAAGTGTTCTTCGCCTTCAACGGCACCGCCGCCAACTCCCTGGCGCTGTCTTCGCTGTGCCAGAGCTACCATAGCGTGATTTGCTCGGAAACCGCCCACGTCGAGACCGATGAGTGCGGCGCGCCGGAGTTTTTCTCCAACGGCTCCAAGCTGCTCACTGCACGCACCGAAAACGGCAAGCTGACGCCGGAGTCGATCCGCGAAATCGCCCTCAAGCGCCAGGACATTCACTACCCGAAACCGCGCGTGGTCACCCTCACCCAGGCCACCGAAGTCGGCAGCGTCTACACCCCGGAAGAAATCCGCGCCATCAGCGCCACCTGCAAAGAGCTGGGCCTGAACCTGCACATGGACGGCGCGCGCTTCTCCAACGCCTGTGCGTTTCTGGGCTGCTCACCGGCCGACCTGACCTGGAAGGCCGGCGTGGACGTGCTGTGCTTCGGCGGCACCAAGAACGGCATGGCGGTGGGCGAAGCGATCCTGTTCTTCAACCATAAGCTGGCCGAAGACTTCGACTACCGCTGCAAACAGGCCGGCCAGCTCGCGTCGAAAATGCGCTTCCTGTCCGCGCCATGGGTGGGCCTGCTCGAAAACGACGCCTGGCTCAAGCATGCTCGCCACGCCAACCACTGCGCGCAATTGCTCAGCAGCCTGGTGGCGGACATTCCCGGCGTGGAACTGATGTTCCCGGTGCAGGCCAACGGCGTGTTCCTGCAACTCTCGGAACCGGCTATCGCAGCCTTGACGGCCAAGGGCTGGCGCTTCTACACCTTCATCGGCAAAGGCGGCGCGCGCTTCATGTGTGCGTGGGATACCGAAGAAGAGCGTGTAAGAGAATTGGCGGCCGACATCAGGGAAGTGATGAACGCTTGAAGTAGAAATCAGAACGGTGCGTGCTGGCCGATTGCCGAGTCTGTTTTTTGATATTTCTGACAGCAGCGCACTCGAATTTCATTGTCTAGCCTCTTGGAACCCGCAAGGAAAACGCAGCGATCACTGCCACCTTCCGGGTTTATTGCCTGCCGAATAGTCGGCTGCAAATCCAATGGAGAGCTCAATCATGGAATATCAAAGCAACGTCAATAGCCTGGTGCAAGGCGACAACACTACCAGCACCACCGTTATCGACTGGGACGAGTTCAGGAAATACGCAAAGGTCGGCGACACCATCCGCGAGCCATCGAGGACGCTGAGGGTCTACGACAAAGTCTATGAACTGACAGCCTCAGGCCAGCACTTCGTCGTACACATCTACGCCCAGTAACCCTTCACTCCGATCGTTCCCACGCTCCGCGTGGGAACGCTTCCCCGGACGCTCTGCGTCCACTCGAAGTCAAGGATGAACACGTGGGTAGAAGCCGCTACGTCATCACCGAACCCGAAAAGCCGCATTTCCTGACCTGTACAGTCATGGAGTGGCTGCCACTCTTCACCCGCAGTTACCTGGTAGAGCGCCTTTTAGATTGCTGGCGATATCAACAGCGTCATCACGCTTTAAGTCTGTTTGGCTACGTCATCCTGGAAAATCACCTGCACTTCATTGCTCAAGCGCCTGACTTGGATAAATGTATCAGCCAATTCAAATCCTACACCGCCCGCACCCTAATCAATGATCTGCAAGACAAAGGCGCCGAACGTGTTTTACAACGCCTGCGTTTCAGCAAACGCGCACACAAGTCCGATCGGGTTTATCAACTGTGGCAGGAAGGTTCACATGCAGAATTGGTGTACAGCGAGACCGTAATGCGCCAGAAGCTCGATTACATCCACCACAACCCTGTGAAACGGGGTTACGTGGACCTGGCAGAACACTGGCGGTACTCAAGTGCTCGCAATTATGCCGGTATGGAAGGATTGATCGAGATACAACACTGGTCCTGAAGATCAATACTCAAGCGGGACGCGGAGCGTCCCGGGAGGCGTTACCACGCGGAGCGTGGGGAACGATCAACCACCCAGCAACCCCTCACTCTGATCGTGCCCACGCTCTGCGTGGGTATGCAGCCCGTGACGCTCTGCGTCACCGCCACTCAAGCGGGACGCGGAGCGTCCCAGGAGGCGTTACCACGCGGAGCGTGGGAACGATCAACCACCCAACAACCCCTCACACCGATCGTGCCCACGCTCTGCGTGGGTATGCAGCCCGTGACGCTCTGCGTCACCACCACTCAAGCGGGACGCGGAGCGTCCCGGGAGGCGTTACCACGCGGAGCGTGGGAACGATCAACCGCCCAGTAACCTCCTCACACTGATCGTGCCCACGCTCTGCGTGGGCACGCAGCCCGTGACGCTCTGCGTCACCGCCACTCAAGCGGGACGCGGAGCGTCCCAGGAGGCGTTACCACGCGGAGCGTGGGAACGATCAACCGCCCAGTAACCCCCTTACACTGATCGTGCCCACGCTCTGCGTGGGCATGCAGCCCGTGACGCTCTGCATCACCACCACTCAAGCGGGACGCAGAGCGTCCCAGGAGGCGTTACCACGCGGAGCGTGGGAACGATCAACCACCCAGCAACCCCTCACTCTGATCGTGCCCACGCTCTGCGTGGGTATGCAGCCCGTGACGCTCTGCGTCACCGCCACTCAAGCGGGACGCGGAGCGTTCCGGGAGGCGTTACCACGCGGAGCGTGGGAACGATCGGCTGTCAGAACTCGATACGCACATCGCCCTTCGGCACACTGCAGCACGACAGGATATAACCCTCGGCTTCATCCTCTTCAGTAATCCCGCCGTTGTGCTCCATCTCGACCTCCCCGCCCAGCTTCATCACCTTGCACGTGCCGCAGATACCCATGCCGCAGGCTTTGGGGATCAACAGACCCAGCTTGGCAGCTGCCGCGTGGACAGTCTCGCCGGGGGCCACCCGAATGCTTTTGCCCGATGCGATGAATTCCACCTGGTGCAGGTCCGCCAGGTCGACTTCCGGCGCATCCGCCGCCTGTTCGGCCTGCTCCACCGCGTCGGCCCGCGCTTCCGCCGGCGTCGCGCCAAAGGACTCTTCGTGATAGCGCGTCATGTCGAAACCGGCGGCTTCCAGCAGGCGCTTCACCGCGCTCATGTACGGCGTCGGGCCGCAGCAGAACACTTCACGCTCAAGGAAGTCCGGCACCATCAGTTCCAGCATCTTGTGGTTCAGGTAGCCACGGTAGCCGGCCCAGGGCTCCCCAAGACCATGCTTTTCGCAGATCAGGTGCAGGCTGAAGTTGTCGATCCGCGACGCCATGTGTTCCAGCTCGCGGTGGTAGATGATGTCCTTGGGTGAACGGGCGCTGTGCACGAACGTCATGTCGACATTGGCGTTGGTGTCGTAGAACCAGCGCGCCATGGACATCACCGGCGTGATGCCGACGCCGCCGCTCAGGTACAGCACTTTGGGGCTCGGGAAGTCGATCGCATTGAACAGCCCGACCGGACCGTGCACCGCCAGTTCCTGGCCTTCATGCAGCGTATCGTGCAACCAGTTGGAAACGCGGCCGCCCGGCACGCGCTTGATGGTCACCGAGAAGCTGTACGGCACCGACGGCGAACTGGAAATGGTGTACGAGCGCATGATCGGCTGGCCTTCGATCTCCAGCTCCAGGGTGACGAATTGCCCCGGCTTGAAAAAGAACAGGATCGGCTGGTCGGCCATGAAACAGAAGGTGCGCACGTCCCAGGTTTCCTGGATGACTTTGACGCAACGGACGATGTGCCGACCATTGGCCCAGGTCTGGGTGGTTACCGGGTTCAGGAAATTATTGGACATGTTGTTCTCCACCGCCGAGGCTCGGCCTTATGGTGGCGATTCTGCGTAACGCGCGAATCGCCCATTTACCTATCTGCGACATTCACATACTTACCGCGACCAGCCCCCAACGACAGGGGCTTGCGCGTCGGGATCAGATTGGGCCATGTCGCCCATGGATAAGGTTCGCCCCCACGCCGGGCCCACACTCGCTCCCAACAAAGACGCGTTCTTTACGCCTTGCTGCAAACCTGATCAGCCACTATTCGCCGGCCACACAGAATGGCCATGAGGACATACACGATGGACGTCACCGCAACCTTAAGCTTGGGCGATCCGCTGGAACCCGCACGCAAGGCCACCGCGCACATGCTGCAAGAGCGCGAACGCACCTATTCGCTGCCGCAGCCGTTTTACTCTGATGAGCGGCTGTTCGATATCGACATGCAGGAAATTTTCCAGAAAGAGTGGTTGATCGCCGGCATGACCTGCGAAATCCCCACCAAGGGCAACTACCTGACCCTGCAAGTGGGCAAGAACCCGATCATCGTGATCCGTGGCGCCGAAGGCGTGGTGCATGCGTTTCACAACGTGTGCCGGCACCGTGGTTCGCGCTTGTGCACCAGCGACAAGGGCAAGGTTGCCAAGCTCGTGTGCCACTACCACCAGTGGACCTACGAGCTGGACGGTCGCCTGTTGTTTGCCGGCACCGAGATGGGCGCCGACTTCGACATGAAGCAGTACGGCCTCAAACCGGTAAACGTGAAGACCGCCGGCGGCTACATCTTCATCAGCATGGCCGAGAATCCGCCGGCCATCGATGACTTCCTGTCGACCCTGAACCACTACATGGAACCCTACGACATGGAAAACACCAAGGTGGCGATCCAGACCACCTTGTTCGAAAAAGCCAACTGGAAACTGGTGCTGGAAAACAACCGCGAGTGCTACCACTGCAACGCGTCGCACCCGGAACTGCTGAAAACCCTGCTGGAATGGGACGACGTCACCGACCCGCGCGCCGACCAGGCGTTCAAGGATCATGTGGCCGCCTCCGCCGCCGCCTGGGATGCCGAGAAGATTCCTTACGCCCACGCCAGCTTCGGCCTGCGTAACCGCATCGTGCGCATGCCGCTGCTCAAGGGCACCGTGTCGATGACCCTGGACGGCAAGCAGGGCTGTGCCAAGCTGATGGGCCGGATCAAAAATCCCGATCTGGGCTCGATGCGAATCCTGCACCTGCCGCACTCGTGGAACCACTGCATGGGCGACCACATCATCGTGTTCACCGTGTGGCCGATCAGCGCCCAGGAAACCATGGTCACCACCAAGTGGATCGTGCACAAGGACGCCGTGGAAGGCGTGGACTACGACGTGGAGCGCATGCGCCAGGTGTGGGACGCCACCAACGACCAGGATCGGCGCTTGGCCGAAGAGAACCAGCGCGGCATCAACTCCACCGCTTACCAGCCGGGGCCGTACTCCAAGACCTATGAATTCGGTGTAGTGAATTTTGTGGATTGGTACAGCGAGCGCATGCTCAACAACCTGGGGGCAGCGCCTGCGCCTTACCTCAAGGGCGTGGCCGCGCACGAGTAACTGACACACCGTGGATAAAATGTGGGAGGGGGCTTGCCCCCGATTGCAGTGGTTCAGCCGGCAACTTCATGGGCTGATGCACCGCTATCGGGGGCAAGCCCCCTCCCACATTAAGAGTCTGAGCTGTTCAAAATTTGACCAACAGTAGTCAAGCCCCCTGCGGCTGGGCGCTTCAGCGGTTACCCAACAACTTATCCACAAAGCCACCCACAGCAATTGTGGGCAACTGCCGGCCGCCTTCAAAATTAAACCAGGAAAATCCGTGACTTATTCATATGCATGGATTTAACACGCGCCTGATCGTTTTTTGATCAACCCATTGAAAGCCTCGAACTACGTGCCCTGCAGCGGTACGCGAACACCTTATCCACAGAAGCACCAACAGACTTTGGGGGCAACTTTGCCCACACTGTGGAAAACCACCTCAAAGCTGCATATCTCGGGGGATTCAGGGGTGTTTAGAGAGGTAAACACGACAATTGATCATATTTTGATCGTATCGAGCAAAGCCTTTATCTATAAGGCCCCCAGCCGACAGCGAACATCTTATCCACAGAAGCGCCAACAGACTTTGGGGGCAAGTCTGTACGCCCACCCGGGAAAAACCCCAGTAAAAACCGCCAGTTAGGCTGGTTATTTTTCGTACAGAGGGCTGCAGGGCATGATGCGCCGGGGGTGTAGACAACCGCGAACAGGTTATCCACAGGCGCATCAACAGCGATTGTGGGTAAACATTTGTAGGAGCGAGCTTGCTCGCGAAGAACCAGAGAGCGCCGCGTTAAAACCGGACACGCTGCGTTATCGTTAACGTTTTTCGCGAGCACGCTCGCTCCTACAGGGGATCAGCGTACGACGCCTTCTTCTATGAGCAATTTGAGTATCGCCTGCGCGCCCTCTTCAGCACTCACACCCTTGAGCACCTGCCCACCGCCCCCGCTGGCCTTGGCCGTCGCGGCCTTCATGCGATCAGCGCCGCTCTTGGCCTTGATCACCTTGAGGCGCTTGGGCCGAGGCTTGGCCGGTTGCAGCAGCGCGTCTGTGAATAACTCATCCTGTTCAATCTCGACGTCGTGGGCGGCAAGCTCACCACGTTGCGCCGGGCCGTAGGCACTCTGGCGCGGCTTGGGAGCGGCGTTATCCACCGTCGCCAGAAACGGCAGGCGCACCTTCAGGCGCCGTCGCTGGCCGCGTGGCAACGCCTGCAGCACATGGGCCACGCCGGCGTCGATGGACTCGACTTGAGCCAGCCCCACAACCAGCGGCCACCCCAGTTGCTCGGCCAACAGGAACGGCAGCATGCCCGAGCCCTCACCGGTTTCCGCCTGGCTGCCGGTCAGGACCACCTGGGCGCCGGCGTCGCGCAGATAGTCGCTCAACACCGGCAACGCATCGGCACCGGCCGGCTGTTCCAGCACATGCAGTTGCGCCAATCCCATGCCCAGATAGCTGCGCAAGGTCGGCTCGCTGATGTCGCCGGCGTGCAGCACCTGCAACTTATCCCCAGCCATTTGCAGGCCAAGCTCGACGGCACGCGCATCCTGTTCGGCACGGCGCGGGCGCCCGGAAGTGGGATGGGCGCCGATGGATACCAGGCTGATTACATTGGTTTTCATGGTCATGTCCCTAGGCTGCATCGCGCTTGGCGCCGTTGCGGTAGGCCTCGACCGCAGCGATCAAGGCGTGCAGAATCGCGGCGCTTTCGCCGATCACCGACAGGTCGGCACGCTTGATCATGTCGCAGCCGGGGTCGAGGTTGATCGCCACCACCTTGTCGCAGGCACCGATGCCTTGCAGGTGCTGGATCGCCCCGGAAATACCCACGGCCACGTACACCCGCGCCGTGACCCAGGTGCCGCTGGCGCCGACCTGGCGATCGCGCGCCATGAAGCCATCGTCCACCGCGACCCGTGAAGCGCCTTCGGTGGCGCCCAGCGCGGCGGCGGTCTGGTGGAACAGCGCCCAATCCTTCACGCCGTTACCGCCGGAGAAAATGAATTCGGCTTCGGCCATCGGAATCGCCGCCGGGTCCACTGCTACCGCACCAAGGTCTTCGATACGCGGCAGGCTGCGTGCCAGGGTTGTGGATAACTCCACGGGCAACACTTCATGGCGCGTCTCGCTGACCGGATCGGCGCATTCGACGGCGGCGAGAATCAGGCGTGGCAGCGGCCGCGCCAAATCTTCCTGGCCGGCGCCGGCGCGACCGATACACGACTCGCCTTTGATCTGCCACACCCGCGTGGCCGGGCGTTCCTTGAGGCTGGCGGCGAAACGGCGGCCCAGTTCACCGCCACCGCTGCGGCTGTCGGGCAGCAACCAGTGACGCGGGTTGAACTGGTTATCCACAGCCCGCAGGCCCTGGACGCGTTGCTCCGGTGAATAACCGTCGAATTCGTGACCGTCCAGCACCAGCAAGCGGTCTACGCCGGCGGTGGCAAATGCATTTTCCTTGTGTTCACCAAACACCACGGCCAGTACCGCGCCGTCATTGCCTGCCAGTTGCCGGGCCAGGCCGAGCACATCGCGGTCGTGGCTGCTCAAGCGGCCGCCGACCATATCCGGCACCACGTTGATGTAGAACGCCGGCGCCGCAACCTGATGCAGCGGCAGTTGCACTTGCACCGCCGCCGTACGCTTGGCCGCACCGCCCTGTTGCGCGCCGCTGCGGTCAATGCGCTTGATGCCGTTGGGGCCGATAAACCCCACACCGTGCACATTCTTGCGGATGACGCCGTTAGGCCCCATCCAACTCTGTTGCACCGGCTGCATCGCCGCATGCAGCGGGTGCAGGCGATTGCGGGCGATCCATTCGGCCCGTGGGTCGCGGCGGATAATGTCGCTCATCAGTGCACCTCCGCAGGTTCACGTTTGGGGGGTGCCTTGGCCGGCACGTCGTCTTCAAGCAGCGCGTCGGCCACCAGTTCGGCGATGTCCTTGATCAGCGGGCGCGGTTCGACCACGCCTTCGAGCATTGCGGTGCACTGCGGGCAACCCACGGCCACCAGCTCGGCGCCGGTTTCGCGGATGTCGTCCATGCGCATATCCGGGATACGCTGCTTGCCGGGAATGTCCGTGATCGGTGCTCCGCCGCCGCCGCCGCAGCAGCGCGAACGGAAGCCCGAACGTTGCATCTCCTTGACCTCGATGCCCAGCGCGCGCAGCACTTGGCGCGGCGCCTCGTATTCACCGTTGTAGCGGCCCAGGTAGCACGGGTCGTGGTAAGTCACGCTGGTGCCTTTGTGCTGGCCCAGGTTCAGCGCGCCGTCGCCGATCAGCTCGGCCATGAAGGTGCTGTGGTGCTGCACGAGGTAGTTGCCGTTGAAGGCGCCGTACTCGTTTTTCAGCACGTGGAAACTGTGCGGGTCGCAGGTGACGATGCGTTTGAAACTGTACCTGGCCAGGGTCTGGATATTGCGCGAGGCAAGCAGTTGGAACGTCGCTTCATCGCCCAGGCGCCGCGCCACGTCGCCGCTGTCGCGCTCTTCAAGACCGAGTACCGCGAAGTCCACACCTGCCGCCTTGAGCACCTTGACGAACGCGCGCAGGGTGCGCTGGTTACGCATGTCGAAGGCACCGTCACCGACCCAGAACAGCACGTCGCAGCTGCCCTTGTCGCTGAGCAGCGGCAGGTTCAGATCCGCCGCCCAGTTCAGGCGACCGCCCGGGGCGAAGCCGCCGGGGTTGTCGGTGGCGATCAGGTTTTCCAGGACTTCGGCGCCCTTGTTCGGCGTAGCGCCCTTTTCCAGGGTGAGGTGGCGACGCATGTCGACGATGGCGTCGACGTGCTCGATCATCATCGGGCACTCTTCCACACAGGCGCGGCAGGTGGTGCACGACCACAGGGTCTCGGCGTCCACCAGGCCGTTAACGATCGGCTGGTGCGGGTTGCCGGCGTGTTCACCAATCGGTTTGCCTGGGTACGGGCTGCCGGCGAACTTGGCATCGGTGCCACCGGCCAGGCCGACCACCATGTCCTGGATGAGTTTTTTCGGATTCAACGGCTGCCCGGCCGCGAACGCCGGGCACGCCGCTTCGCACTTGCCGCACTGCACGCAAGCGTCGAAGCCGAGCAATTGGTTCCAGGTAAAATCCCTGGGTTTTTCCACGCCCAGTGGCGCGGTCTTGTCGCTCAGATCCAGCGGTTTCAAACCGGTGGAACGGCCGCCACCAAAGCGTTCGGCGCGGCGGTGCCAGGCAAGGTGCAGGGCGCCGGCGAAAGCATGTTTCATCGGCCCGCCCCAGGTCATGCCGAAGAACATTTCGGACACGCCCCACAGCACGCCCACGCCGAGCAGCGCAGCGAGCAGCCAGCCACCAAAATCGGCGGGCAGAATGCCGGCCACCGGCAAGGTCACCAGGAAAAAGCTCACCGAAAACGCCATCAGGCTTTTCGGCAGGCGCATCCACGGGCCTTTGGACAGGCGGGCAGGCGGATTGCGGCGGCGCAGGTACATGAAGATGGCGCCGACAAACATCAAGGTCGAGGCCAGCAGCAAGGCGTAACCGAGGATACGGTTTTGCAGGCCGAACCCATGCACCAGGATTGCCAGCAACGCCGACAGCACAAACCCCAGCGCCGTAGCGACGTGGGTATTGGCAATGTATTTGTCGCGGGCGACCACGTGGTGCAGGTCGACCATGTAGCGCTTGGGCATCGCCAAGAGGCCGCCAAGCAGGTCGACCTTGGAGGCGCGGCCACGGCGCCACATGTTTGCCCGGCGCAAGGCACCGAGGACCGCGAGGCCCAGGGCGGCAAACAAGAGAATAGGCAGCAAGGTGTTCAACATGGTGAAGCTCCCAAAGACCACACAGGCCTACTGTGAAACTGGCCTTGAATGTGGGAGGGGGCTTGCCCCCGATGGCGGAGTGTCAGTTGATACAGCTGTCGCTGAACCACCGCTATCGGGGGCAAGCCCCCTCCCACATTTGACCGCGTTCACCTCATCAAAAGTCTTTGCACAGGCGCAGGGCGTCGTAGATCGCAGCGTGGGTATTACGCTGGGCCACGCAGTCACCGATGCGGAACAGCAAGTACCCCTCACCCGCCTCGCTCAGGCACGGCTGCGGCTTGATCGCGAACAGGGCTTCGACGTCCATCTGGCCCTTGTTGCGCGAGCCTGGCTTGAGGGCGTAGTAAATTTCTTCGTCCGGGCGCACGCCGTTTTCGATCACCACCTGGTCCACCACCCGCTCCTCTTGGGCCCCGGTGTATTCGTTCTCCAGCACCGCCACCAGTTTGTCGCCTTCGCGATAGACCTTTTCCAGCATCATGTCGCCGGTCATGATCACTTCCTTGGGGTACATGCTGCGGTAGTAAGTCGGGAACGACGTACCGCCGATGGCCACGCCCGGCTTGATATCGTCGGTGACGATCTCGACCTGGCAGCCTTTGTCCGCAAGGAAATCCGCCACCGACATGCCGGTGAATTCGCAGATGGTGTCGTACACCAATACGTTCTTGCCGGGTGCGACTTTGCCGTCGAGCACATCCCAACTGCTCACCACCAACCCTTCGGCAGCGCCCCAATGTTCGTTCTGCTCGATGAAGGGATGCCCACCGACGGCCAGCACCACCACGTCCGGGCGCAGGTCGAGGATGGTGTCGGCATCCGCCGCCACGCCCAGGCGCAGGTCGACTTTCAAGCGTGCCAGCTCCAACTGGTACCAGCGCGTGATGCCGGCGATCTGGTCACGCTGCGGCGCTTTCGATGCCGTGGTGATCTGCCCGCCGATAAACTCTTTCTTCTCCAGCAGGGTTACGTCGTGGCCACGTTCGGCGGCGACACGTGCAGCCTCCATACCGGCAGGACCTGCGCCCACTACGACCACTTTGCGCTTGGGCCCGGTGGACTTCTCGATGATATGCGGCACGCCCATGTATTCACGGGAGGTTGCGGCGTTCTGGATGCACAGCACGTCCAGGCCCTGGTACTGGCGATCGATGCAGTAGTTGGCGCCGACGCACTGCTTGATCTGGTCGATCTGGCCCATCTTGATCTTGGCGATCAGGTGCGGGTCGGCGATGTGCGCACGGGTCATGCCGACCATGTCCACATAGCCGCCTTCGAGGATGCGCGTGGCCTGGTTCGGGTCCTTGATGTTCTGCGCGTGCAGCACCGGGACCTTGACCACTTCCTTGATGCCGGCCGCCAGGTGCAGGAACGGCTCCGGCGGGTAACTCATGTTCGGGATCACGTTGGCCAGGGTGTTGTGCGTATCGCACCCCGAGCCCACCACGCCGATGAAGTCGAGCATGCCGGTGTCGTCGTAATACTTGGCGATCTGCTTCATGTCTTCGTGGGACAAGCCGTCCGGGTGGAACTCGTCACCGCACAGGCGTATGCCCACGCAGAAGTCGTCACCCACTTCGGCACGTACGGCCTTGAGCACTTCCAGGCCGAACTTCATGCGGCCTTCGAAGCTGCCGCCCCATTCGTCGGTGCGCTTGTTGACCCGCGGGCTCCAGAACTGGTCGATCATGTGCTGGTGCACTGCGGACAGCTCCACCCCGTCCAGGCCACCGGCCTTGGCCCGACGCGCAGCCTGGGCGTAGTTGCCGATCACGCGCCAGATCTCTTCCGGCTCGATGGTCTTGCAGGTGGCACGGTGCACCGGCTCACGTACGCCGGACGGCGACATCAGGGTCGGCCAGTTGAAGCCGTCCCAACGCGAACGACGGCCCATATGGGTAATCTGAATCATGATCTTGGCGCCATGCTTGTGCATGGCGTCGGCCAGGTTCTGGAAGTGCGGGATGATGCGGTCGGTGGACAGGTTCACCGAACTCCACCATTCCTGGGGGCTGTCGATGGCCACCACCGACGAGCCGCCGCAGATCGCCAGGCCGATACCGCCCTTGGCTTTCTCTTCGTAATACTTCACATAGCGGTCGGTGGTCATGCCGCCGTCGGTGGCATACACCTCGGCGTGGGCGGTACTGAGCACGCGGTTGCGGATGGTCAGTTTGCCGATCTGGATCGGCGCAAACATTGCTTCGAAAGCCATGGCACGGTCCTCGGCTTACAACGGTTTTACGGTGAACAGGCCGTCATCGTGGCCCTCTTCGGAGCCTCCGTAGACTTGTTCGGCCACAGTGCGGATTTTGCTGCCGCGCGCTTGCAGGATCTGGTCCATGGCGCCGGCAAACCAGCCGGTGAACATGTAGTCCACTTTGCGCCCGACCTTGCCGTACACGTAGACGAACGCCGAGTGCTCAAGCTTGACGCTGGCGGTGCCTTTATCCAGGTCGATGTCCTGGATCTTGAACAGGCCCCAGCCGCGTTGCGACAGGCGCTTCATGTAATGCTCGAACACCGCGACGCCTTCCAGGCCGTGGCATTCGGCTTCTTTTTCACACCAGTGCCAGGCGGATTTGTAGCCGGCCTTGTAGAGGATTTCGGCGTAGGCGTCGGCGCCCAGTACTTCTTCGATACCCATGTGGTTGTTGACGAAGAAATGGCGCGGCACGTACAGCATGGGCAGGGCGTCGGAGGTCCAGACACCGGTTTCGCTGTCGACTTCGATAGGCAATTGCGGGGCGATCTTGGCCATGGAAACTTAACTCCAGAAAAATTCGTGGTGGTGTTGCCGATAGGTGTCTGGCTTATTCGCCCCAGACGTCCTTCAAGACGTTGACCCAGTTCTCGCCCATGATCTTGCGTACCACGCGTTCGGGGTGGCCGCGCTTGAGCAGGGTCTCGGTCAGGTTGGGGAACTCGCCCACGGTGCGGATGCCCAGCGGGTTGATGATCTTGCCGAAGCTGGTCAGGCGACGGGCATAGCCCTTGTCATGGGTCAGCATTTCAAAGAAATCCTGGCCATGGCCCTGGGTGAAGTCGGTGCCGATACCGATGGCGTCTTCGCCGACGATGTTCATGGTGTATTCGATGGCTTCGGCGTAGTCGTCGATGGTCGAGTCGATGCCCTTGGCCAGGAACGGCGCGAACATGGTCACGCCGACAAAACCACCGTGGTCGGCGATGAACTTGAGTTCTTCATCGGACTTGTTGCGCGGGTGCTCTTTAAGCCCGGACGGCAGGCAGTGGGAGTAGCACACCGGCTTTTTCGATTCGAGGATGACCTCTTCGCTGGTCTTGGAACCAACGTGGGACAGGTCGCACATGATGCCGACACGGTTCATCTCGCCGACAATCTCACGCCCGAAACCCGACAGGCCGCCATCACGCTCGTAGCAGCCGGTGCCCACCAGGTTCTGGGTGTTGTAGCACATCTGCACCACCCCGACGCCGAGCTGCTTGAAGATCTCGACGTAGCCGAGCTGGTCTTCAAACGCGTGGGCATTCTGGAAGCCGAAGATAATGCCGGTCTTGCCCTGCTCCTTGGCCTTGCGGATATCGGCGGTGGTTTTCACCGGGATCACCAGGTCGCTGTTCTCGCGGATCAGGGTCTGGCTGGCAACAATGTTATTGATCGTGGCCTGGAAGCCTTCCCACACCGACACCGTGCAGTTGGCGGCGGTCAGGCCACCTTTGCGCATGTCTTCGAACAGGTCGCGGTTCCACTTGGCAATAATCAGACCGTCGATAACGATGCTGTCGGCGTGCAACTCGGCTGGGCTCATCAGGCGTCCCCTTATTGGCGATTCATGCGCCGAATCGTCTGCCGGCGCTTTGGGGCCAGCATATGCCCAGGGACCGACGGAGCCGGGTGCAAAAACGACAGGGGAATTGCCGAAAGCGTCAATCCACGACAAAGGCTGTTAAGAGAGGTCTGACTGGCGGCTGTTCTTTGTCTTACGCTTGAGCCAGAATTCCCGCATCACCTGATATGAGACGGCGCAATGAAATCGATTTTCCTGGCTTTGGCACTCATCGCAACCGGCGTCCACGCGGCCGAAGACACCGATAGCACGCCGTGCGACGGCATCGAAAACGACCAGCAAACCCTGGAATGCGCCACCTACAACAAAACCACCGCCGAACAATTGCTCAAGGACAACTATCAGGGGCTGCTGGAACGCATGGGTTCGACCTATGGCAGCGACAAGACCAAACTGGCGGACATTACCGCCCGTCTGAAGGACGCCCAGCAAAAATGGGAAAAACTGCGCGACGCCGATTGTGCGGTGGACACTTTCCCGGCGGTGACCGGGACCAAGGCCTATGCGATTGCGCACAACGATTGCCTGGCGCGGATGAGTGACGAGCGGTCGGAGTTTTTGGAGTCGATTGGGCAGGAATAGACCACCTATTCAACGCGACTACCTGACTATTTTTTAATGGACTTTGCATGAAACTTACGCCGTCAGAATGGCTGGAAAAAATAGACTTCCTAATAAATAAAGCAGTAACCTCCGACCTCGACAGGGGGTGGAACGAAGACATCATCACCTACAAAATACTGAAAAGTTTTACCAAGAAGTTGAAAAAAGTAACGATCACATCTCCCGCCCCTCAAAACGTCGCATGGGACCTTTATAAATTTGCCGGAAAGAATTTTGAAACCAAGTATGGAGATATTGCCATACTTGTAAAATTCACTTTTCCAAACGGCACCGAAAAAGAGGGAGTTGCTTTTCTTGAAGCCAAGCGTTTCTATACGGAATGCAGTCGCTTCAAAGCGCTTGACTTTGGACAGCTGCAACTTCAACTTGACAATACCCATGCCCACCGAACATTGCTGTATGTTGGCAGCGCCAGTTCGCGACACGCCACTAACTTGGAATTACAGTACTGCAGCACTTTCCAACAGGACGCACTCAGCGAAGGTCACGCATTGACAGTGCCCTCAGAGACCACTATTTCTCTTGAGGATAAAAAGCTAACGCTCCTGGATCATTCGCTGCCTCTATCTTATATCTTGACAACGCGCTACCTGAAAGGAATGGAGCTCGATTACGACCCCGATACGGTTCGTAGTACGAAGGGCTTTATGAACGATAGAAGTGGCGTGAAGTTTCTACTGGTGACGCACATCACCTACGACCTGACGCTTGAGCCGGAACCTGGAAAAATAAAAATCGGTCGCCGGTACAAACTCGTCAGCCTGGTTCCAGACGACCCCATGCCAGCGACTTAAATAAACATCATAACGTCACTTTCCGCCTGACACCCCGAGTACTCATATGACTATCTGCGGCATTGAAATCAAAGGCAGCGAAGCCATCATCGCCGTCGCTTCGCTGGACAACCAGACGCTGACTCATTTCTCCCTGACCACCAAGAAAATCGCCCTTGAAGACGACGATGAGGCCGCCAACGTCAAAGCCTTCGCCGCGCAGGTGAAGGCGTTCGTGCAGGCAAACGCCATCACCCGTATCGCGATCAAGAAGCGCAGCAAGAAAGGCGAATTCGCCGGAGGCCCGACGACGTTCAAGATTGAAGGGGTGTTTCAGTTGCTGGACGGGGTTGAAGTGACTCTGCTGTCACCGCAAACCATCAATGCGCAGAACAAAAAGCACAACTTTGACCTGCCCGCGACGCTGAACAAGTATCAGCACGAGGCTTACAAGGCGGCGTGTTCGGCCCTGCTGAAAAAATAAGCCACACCAAAATCTACTGTGGGAGGGGGCTTGCCCCCGATGGCGGTTTGTCAGTCACTTATGTGCTGCTGACCCACCAGTATCGGGGGCAAGCCCCCTCCCACATTGATCTGCGGTGCCGGCCGCTTTTATACCTAATTGACTAAAAAACGATCAAACCACCTCCCGTCGCCGATCCTCTCTCGGACATTTCGCAAACCTTGCCCGATAGCTCCTGGTGAAATACGACGGCGACTCAAACCCGCACGCAATGCTCACCTCCAGCACACTCATGCCGCTCTGGCGCAGCAGTTTCCGGGCTTTTTCCAGGCGCAGGCCCAGGTAGAAGTTGCTGGGCGTGTCGTTCAGGTGCAGGCGAAACAGCCGCTCCAGTTGGCGCCGGGTGACCTTGATCGCCTCGGCCAGGGCCAGGGTGCTCAGGGGCGGCTCGGTGTGTTGCTCCATTTCGCCGATCACCTGCACCAATTTCTTGTTATGGATGCCGTAGCGGGTGGCGATTTGCATGCGCTGGTGGTCTTTGCGCGGGCGGATGCGGCCGAGCACGAATTGCTCGGAGACCTGGATTGCCAGGTCCGGGCCGTGGGCCTGGGCGATCAGGTCGAGCATCAGGTCGATGGACGCGGTGCCGCCGGCGCAGGTGATGCGGCGGCGGTCGATCTCGAACAGTTCCTGGGTCACGCTGAGGTGCGGATAGGCCTCCTTGAAGGCGTCGATCGCTTCCCAATGCAGGGTCAGCCGGTGGCCGTCGAGCAGGCCCGCCTCGGCCAGTACGCAGGCACCTGTGTCGATGGCGCCGAGGGTTGCACCGTCGTGGTCGAGGCGACGCAACCAGTGCGCCAGGGCAGGCGTAGCGAACTGCAAGGGTTCAAAGCCGGCCACCACCAATAAGGTCGCGCCTTTTTTCAGCGGCTCCAGCGCGGCATCGGCGTTGACCGACATGCCGTTGCTCGCCAGCACGGCACCGCCGTCGGCGCTCAATATGTGCCAGCGGTACAACTCGCCACGAAAGCGATTGGCCACGCGCAGCGGCTCAAGGGCGGAGATAAAGCCGATGGCGGAGAACCCCGGCATCAGCAAAAAATAAAAATCCTGGGACATGATGGCGCTCTCGTGGGACGACCAGCGTGGCACTGTGATACTCCCGTTCACGGGCGGATTCAAGCGCGCAGGTCGCTGCAGTGCAAGAGCCGGTCGCCGCTGTGCGTTTCGGCGCTGGCGAAGGTACGTAACTTGGCTGCACGGTGCACAAAGACGCCGGACCCCACAATAACGACCTGCCGAGGGCTCCACCATGAACCGACTGATCAGCCGCAGCGTGCTTGCACTCAGCGTCAGCGCTATTTTGAGCACCCACGTCATGGCAGCGGATGCCGCTTCATGCCAGAACGTACGCCTGGGCGTGGTGAACTGGACCGACGTGATCGCCACCAGTGCCATGGCCCAGGTGTTGCTCGACGGCCTCGGCTATAAAACCAAACAGACCAGCGCCTCCCAGCAAATCATCTTTGCCGGCATCCGCGACCAGCGCCTGGACCTGTTCCTGGGCTACTGGAACCCGCTGATGACCCAGACCATCACGCCGTTCGTCGACGCCGGGCAAGTCAAGGTGCTCGACAAACCGAGCCTGGAAGACGCCCGCGCCACTCTCGCCGTCCCCACTTACCTGGCGGACAAGGGCCTGAAGACCTTTGCCGATATCGCCAAGTTCGAGAAAGAGCTGGGCGGCAAGATCTATGGCATCGAGCCGGGCTCAGGCGCCAATACCCAGATCAAGGCGATGATCGCCAAGAACCAGTTCGGCCTGGGCAAGTTCCAACTGGTTGAATCCAGTGAAGCGGCCATGCTCTCTGCCGTCGACCGTGCGGTACGCCGCAAGGAAGCCGTGGTGTTCTTCGGCTGGGCGCCGCACCCGATGAACGTCAACGTCGCCATGACCTACCTCACCGGCAGCGACGACGCCCTGGGCCCGAACGAAGGCATGGCCACCGTGTGGACGGTCACCGCGCCGGCCTACGCCGAGCAATGCCCCAACGTGCACAAGCTGCTGACCAACCTGACCTTCACCGCCGCCGATGAGAGCCGGATGATGCAGCCCCTGCTGGATCACAAGGACCCCATTGAGTCGGCCCGGCAGTGGCTCAAGGATCACCCGCAAGACCAGGCGCGCTGGCTGCAAGGCGTGACCACCTTCGATGGCAAACCCGCCGCTGCCGACCTGAAACTGACCAGCCAATAACCTTCTCCGAATCACCGTTTCGCGGCCATTTGAGGCCGCGAACGGCACCACCACGCCTGTAAGGAACCGTCCCATGAACCACGACGTCATCATCACCTGCGCACTCACCGGTGCTGGCGACACCAGCGCCAGAAGCCCGCACGTACCGGTCACCCCCAAACAGATCGCAGCCGCCGCGGTGGAAGCGGCCAAGGCCGGCGCGACCGTGGTGCACTGCCATGTGCGTGACCCGCACACCGGCAAGTTCAGCCGCGACGTGGCGCTGTACCGCGAAGTGATGGAGCGCATCCGCGAGGCCGACATCGACATCATCGTCAACCTCACTGCCGGCATGGGCGGCGACCTGGAGATCGGCGGCGGCGAGCACCCTATGGCGTTCGGTCCCAACACCGACCTGGTCGGCCCGCTGACCCGCCTGGCGCATGTGGAAGAACTGCTGCCGGAAATCTGCACACTGGACTGCGGCACCCTGAACTTCGGCGATGGCGACACCATTTACGTGTCTACCCCGGCGCAACTGCGGGCGGGCGCCAAGCGTATCCAAGAGCTGGGCGTGAAGGCCGAGCTGGAAATCTTCGACACCGGCCACCTGTGGTTCGCCAAGCAGATGATCAAGGAAGGCCTGCTCGACAACCCACTGTTTCAACTGTGCCTGGGCATCCCGTGGGGCGCCCCGGCCGACACCACCACCATGAAAGCCATGGTCGACAACCTGCCCGCCGACGCGGTGTGGGCCGGTTTCGGCATTGGCCGCATGCAAATGCCGATGGCAGCGCAAGCGGTGCTGCTGGGCGGCAACGTGAGGGTCGGCCTGGAAGACAACCTGTGGCTGGACAAGGGCGTGCTCGCCACCAATGGCCAACTGGTCGAACGCGCCGGTGAAATCCTCAACCGCCTGGGGGCGCGGGTCATGACCCCGGCGGAAGGCCGCGTGAAGATGGGCCTGACCAAGCGCGGATAAAAAATGTGGGAGGGGGCTTGCCCCCGATAGCGGTGGCTCAGTAGCGAATGCATCGACTGACGCACCGCCATCGGGGGCAAGCCCCCTCCCACAGGGGATCACCAAACTCTTTAGGAATGCACCCATGCGCTTTATCACAGAAATCAAAACCTTCGCCGCCCTCGGCAGCGGTGTTATCGGCAGCGGCTGGGTATCCCGCGCCCTCGCCCACGGCCTGGATGTCGTGGCCTGGGACCCGGCGCCCGGTGCCGAGGCGGCGCTGCGCAAGCGTGTCGCCAATGCCTGGGGCGCGCTGGAGAAACAAGGCTTGGCCCCGGGCGCTTCCCAGGATCGCCTGCGCTTTGTCAGTACCATCGAAGCGTGCGTCAAAGACGCCGACTTCATCCAGGAAAGCGCCCCGGAACGCCTGGAGCTGAAGTTGCAATTACACCGCCAGATCAGCGCGGCAGCCAAGCCGGATGCGTTGATCGGCTCGAGCACGTCTGGGCTGCTGCCGAGCGAATTCTATGAGGACTCGACCCACCCCGAACGCTGCGTGGTCGGCCACCCCTTCAACCCGGTGTACCTGTTACCCCTGGTGGAGGTGGTGGGCGGCAAACGCACCGCGCCGGAGGCGATCCAGGCCGCCATCAAGGTGTATGAATCCCTCGGCATGCGCCCCCTGCACGTGCGCAAGGAAGTGCCGGGGTTCATTGCCGACCGGCTCCTGGAAGCGCTGTGGCGCGAGGCGCTGCATCTGGTCAACGATGGCGTGGCGACCACCGGTGAAATCGACGATGCGATTCGTTTTGGCGCCGGCCTGCGCTGGTCGTTCATGGGCACCTTCCTCACCTACACGCTGGCGGGCGGCGACGCGGGCATGCGCCACTTCATGGCGCAGTTCGGTCCGGCGTTGCAGTTGCCGTGGACGTATCTGCCCGCGCCCGAATTGACCGACACGCTGATTGACGATGTAGTCGCCGGCACCAGCGACCAACTGGGCAACCACAGCATTTCGGCGCTGGAGCGCTATCGTGATGATTGCTTGCTGGCGGTGCTGGAGGCCGTCAAGGTTACTAAAGCCAAACACGGCATGACCTTCGCCGAATAACAGAATGTGGGAGGGGGCTTGCCCCCGATAGCGGTGGGTCAGCCAGCCCATCTGCCGCTGACGAACCGCCATCGGGGGCAAGCCCCCTCCCACATTTTTTACCGAGTACAGCCCCATGTCCGCATTAAAAACCTACACAACTAGAATCCAGCCCGCCTGGGTGGACTACAACGGCCACCTGCGCGATGCGTTCTACCTGCTGATCTTCAGCTACGCCACCGACGCGTTGATGGACACCCTGGGCCTGGACAGCGATAACCGCGAAGCCAGCGGCCACTCGCTGTTCACCCTGGAGCTGCATTTGAACTACCTGCACGAAGTGAAGCTGGGGGCCGAGGTCGAGGTGCGCACCCAACTGATCGCCTTTGATGCCAAGCGCCTGCACCTCTATCACAGTCTGCATCTGCTGGGTGATGAAAAGGAGCTGGCCGGCAACGAACAGATGCTGCTGCATGTCGACCTGGCCGGCCCGCACGCAACGCCGTTCACTGAGGCCACGCTGCACAAGCTCACCGCAATCAGCGCTGCACAGGCCGAGCTGCCACGGCCCGCCCTGCTCGGCCGGGTCATCGGTTTGCCGGCAAACCAGCCGTGACTGGATCGGGGCAGAGGTGCCTTGTGTGAGCCGTGCATCCCGAGGGTGACCAAACCATCAAGCTGCGTGCCTGGCGCCAGTGTGCCTATTACTTGCAGGCCTGAGTAACCCGAAAACGACCTGTTCATAGCCATCCGAGGCATTGCTCGATTCTGCGCTTGCCCACCGGCCGGGGGCCTACCAGAATCCAGCTCAATCACCGTTCCCTACACCAGGATAAACGTCATGATGCACGCGGATTTGATTGACCAGGATGACCTGCTGAGCCAACTGCGCTCGCTGGGTTTTGAAGTGTCCAGCGGTGCCACGGCCGAGCAGGCATGCGAGTGTGCGGTACGCGGTTTGAGCGAAGCGCGGGCCAAGGCGCTCAAGGGCATGGTGGAACAGATGTACACCGGCAAGGCGACGATTCTGCCGGCGGTGCGGCAGGCGATCGATAAGCAGTTGTTGCCGGCTTTGATGCAGTTCAAGCAGAACTCTGGCGCCTGAGAGACACTCTCCCTGTAGGAGCGAGCTTGCTCGCGAAAATCGTCAACGATAACGCGGGTAATCAGACACCCCGCAGCGATCTTGAGTTTTTCGCGAGCAAGCTCGCTCCTACAATTTAAAGCGGCCAGTGTCAGAGCCTTACGCTGGCGAACGTCGACTCATTGCGCGCCTGGCTCAACGCCGACATCGGCCCCGACAGCGGTGACAACACCAGTGCCTGGGGAATCGGCATCATCGCCACTTGCTGGGTGGTGTTGGAACCTACGCGCTCATCCCGCGGCGGAATGCCGAAGTATTCGCGGTAGCACTTGGAGAAGTGCGGCGTGGACACAAACCCGCACACCGACGCCACTTCGATGATCGACATCGGCGTCTGCTTGAGCAACTGCCGCGCACGGATCAAGCGCAACTTGAGGTAATAGCGCGACGGCGAACAGTGCAGGTATTTCTGGAACAGCCGCTCCAGTTGGCGACGCGACACGGCGACGTACACCGCCAGTTCGTCCAGGTCGATGGGCTCTTCCAGGTTGGCTTCCATCAGCGCAACGATTTCCTGCAGCTTGGGCTGGTTGGTGCCGAGCATGTGCTTGAGCGGCACGCGCTGGTGATCCTGTTCGTTACGGATGCGTTCGTACACAAACATCTCGGAGATGGCTGCCGACAGTTCACGGCCGTGGTCGCGGCTGATCAGGTGCAGCATCATGTCCAACGGCGCAGTGCCGCCGGAGCTGGTGAAGCGGTTGCGGTCTAGGGTGAACAGGCGGGTGCTCATGGCTACGCGGGGGAACGCTTCCTGCATCGACGCCAGGCATTCCCAGTGCACGCTGCAATCAAAACCATCGAGCAGACCTGCGCAGGCCAGGGCCCAACTGCCGGTGCACACCGCCCCGAGACGCCGGGACTGGCGCGCCTGGCTTTGCAGCCACGACACGTGTTCGCGGGTGACGGTGCGCTGAATGCCGACGCCGCCGCAGACAATCACCGTGTCCAGCACCGGGGCCTTGTGCATCGCGGCATCGGGCGTGATCTGCAGGCCGTCGCTGGCCCACACCTGGTTGCCGTCGACACTCAGGGTTGTCCAGCGATACAGCTCGCGACCGGACAGCTGGTTGGCCATGCGCAGCGGTTCCACGGCCGACGCCAGGGAAATCAGCGTGAAATTGTCCAGCAGCAAAAAGCCGATGGATTGAGGCGCACGGTTCTGGGGTTGGCCCCCGGAGTTGGACGACGTCATCACAGTATCTCCTCACACAAAGCAGGTGATGGCCTCAGGCGAGGCTCTTGTTATTGCGCTCATCCCTTGCAAGGACAGAGGCTTTGAATTGATAGAGCAAATGCCATGCCTAAATTTGAATGGCCATTCAACAAATCCTGAAAACGACCTGTTGACGCGTCTATATAAGCCCGCGCATTAAACGTGGGATATAACGCACAGGATGGGCGTTCAAGGGCCGTGAGCAGAACGGTAGCACTTGTGGGAAGGCGCTTTGCGGGCGTAGGAAAAGTCTGTCACCCAAAGCACGGGGGACGGGTAACGGAGGGGTAAATCGTTCGCAGGCTACTTATCTATTTGCGACGCGCTAAAAGGTGGCGGTTTTGGTTGGGGGTGTTCACTTTGTGAGCAGTGTCGCCTGGACAACCGCTATCGGGAGCAAGCCCCCTCCCACATTTGACCGAGTACATCCTGTAGGAATGCGGTCAAGTGTGGGAGGGGGCTTGCTCCCGATGCAGGCGACGCGGTCTCAGCACTCAACAGCGCTGACCGCCAACCCACCGCGCGACGTTTCTTTGTACTTGTCGTGCATATCCGCCCCGGTATCGCGCATGGTGCGGATCACCCGGTCCAGGGAAATAAAGTGCTGGCCGTCGCCGCGCAAGGCCATCTGCGCCGCATTGATCGCCTTGACCGCCGCAATCGCATTGCGCTCGATACACGGCACTTGCACCAGGCCGCCGACCGGGTCGCAGGTCAGGCCCAGGTTATGTTCCAGGCCGATTTCCGCAGCGTTGCACAGTTGCTCCGGCGTGGCGCCGAGAATTTCGGCCAGGCCCGCTGCGGCCATGGCGCAGGCGGAACCCACTTCGCCCTGGCAACCGACTTCGGCACCGGAGATCGAGGCGTTCTTCTTGCACAGAATACCCACTGCCGCCGCGCCGAGCAGGTAGTCGACCACGTTGGCCTCGGTCACTTCTTCACTGAACTTCATAAAGTAATGCAGCACGGCCGGAATAATCCCCGCCGCGCCATTGGTGGGTGCGGTGACCATGCGCCCACCGGCGGCGTTTTCTTCGTTGACCGCCAGGGCAAACAGGTTGACCCACTCCATGGCGCTCAAGGTCGAACCGATCACATTCGGCTTGCCCAGTTCCTGCAGGCTGCGGTGCAGCTTGGCAGCGCGACGGCGCACGTTGAGACCGCCGGGCAGGATGCCTTCGTGCTTGAGGCCCTGCTCCACGCAATCCTGCATGGCACGCCAGAGTTTCATCAGGCCGCTGCGGATTTCTTCTTCGGAGCGCCAGGTTTTCTCGTTGGCCAGCATCAGTTCGGCGACCCGCAGGTTGTGGGTCTTGCACAGCTGCAGCAACTCGGCCGCGCTGGAGAAATCGTAAGGCAGTACGGTGCCGTCCATATCGGCCACGCCACTTTGCGCCTGAGCTTCATCCACCACAAAGCCGCCGCCCACCGAGTAGTAGGTGTCGCGGTGCAACTCGCCGTCATCCCCCCACACCACCAGGGTCATGGCGTTGGGATGGAACGGCAGGTTTTCGTCGAGCAGGCGCATGTCCCGTGACCATACGAACGGCACCGGCAGACGGCCGTCGAGCAACAAGGTGTCGGTTTCGCGCAGCGTGTGAATGCGCACGCCGATCTGCGACGGGTCGATTGCGTCCGGCCATTCGCCCATCAGGCCCATGATGGTGGCGGTGTCACTGCCATGGCCGATACCGGTGGCCGACAACGAGCCGTAGAGTTGCACCTCGACGCGCCGAACCTGGCCCAACAGATCACGCTCGCGCAAGCCTTGAACGAACAGCGCGGCGGCGCGCATGGGGCCGACGGTGTGAGAACTCGAAGGCCCGATGCCGATCTTGAACAGGTCGAAAACACTGATAGCCATTGCGGTAGAACTCCTCGATAAGCACGGCCAGGCTTGAACGAGGTGCTACGCTCAGATCGCCCAGATGGCCGCATCATCAAGCTTTTGTGGCCGCTCACGGCGTCTCACACCGACGCATCCATGCTCACCAGCGTCGCTCGCGTGTAATGGCCTGTTTTGGGCGTTTTTTGCGGTGCAGAAGGGTAAAAACAGCGGTTTTACCTTTGGAAAAATCTGTAAGCGACGTCATCGGTACTGGATGCGACCCTCCCTGTACTGGATACGACGCCCCCTGTAGGCGTCAGATTTTCACTGGTACATGATCAGTCACGACTCGTTTGCAAGGCACCGTGCCAGAGCTGTCCAACGCACACTCCAATAGCAGCACTATAAAGCGCGGCGAATGCCGCCAGAAAAAACACAGGAGTCTACCCCGATGAAAGGTTCACCCTCGTTGTTGTTGGCCGCCATGCTGAGTCTGCCGGTCATGGCGCACGCCGCAGAACCGGAACAGTGCAAGACCGTCAACTTCTCCGATGTCGGCTGGACCGACATCACCGTCACCACCGCGACCACCAGCGAAATCCTCAAGGGCCTGGGCTACAAGCCGCGCACCACGATGATTTCGGTCCCAGTGACCTACAAGTCCCTGGCCGACGGCAAGAACATGGACATCTTCCTCGGCAACTGGATGCCGACCATGGAAAACGACATCAAGCAGTACCGCGAAGCCGGCACGGTGGAAACCGTACGTGCCAACCTGGAGAACGCCAAATACACCCTGGCGGTGCCCGAGGCGCTGTATGACAAGGGCCTGAAAGACTTCGCCGACATCGCCAAATTCAAGGATGAGCTGGGCGGCAAGATCTACGGCATCGAGCCGGGCAACGACGGCAACCGCACCATCCAGACGTTGATCGACAAAGACGCCTTCGGCCTCAAGACCGCCGGTTTCAAGGTGGTCGAATCCAGTGAAGCCGGGATGCTCTCCCAGGTTGAACGCGCCTCAAAGCGCAACCAGGCCATCGTGTTCCTGGGCTGGGAACCGCACCCGATGAACACCCGCTTCAAGATGAAGTACCTGACCGGGGGTGACGATTCGTTCGGCCCCAACTACGGCCAGGCCACCATCTACACCAACACCCGCAAGGGCTACACCCAGGAATGCAGCAACGTTGGCCAGTTGCTGAAAAACCTGGTGTTCACGCTGGACATGGAAAGCACCCTGATGGGTAACGTCCTGGACGACAAGATGAAGGCCGACGCCGCCGCCAAGGCCTGGCTGCAGAAGAACCCGCAAGTGCTCGACACCTGGCTCGCCGGTGTCACCACCGTCGATGGCAAACCAGGACTCGACGCCGTCAAGGCTTACCTCGCCAAGTAACCCCCGCTGACCCCGGGGCGGTGCGCTGCCCCGGGATGTATTCCCCTTCGCATGTGGACATTCACTACCATGCTGACTGAACAGAAAATCCCACTAGGCCAGTACATCGCTGCCTTCGTCGACTGGTTGACCCAACACGGTGCCAACTACTTCGACGCAATCGCATCGACACTGGAAACGATGATCCACGGCGTGACGTTTGCGCTGACCTGGTTCAATCCGCTGGCATTGATCGGTCTGATTGCGCTGCTGGCTCACTTTATTCAACGCAAATGGGGCCTGACGGTGTTCGTCATTGCCTCCTTCCTGCTGATCCTCAACCTGGGGTACTGGCAGGAAACCATGGAAACCCTCGCCCAGGTGCTGTTCGCCACCCTGGTCTGCGTGGTCATCGGCGTGCCGCTGGGCATTGTTGCCGCGCACAAGCCGATGTTCTACACCATGATGCGGCCGGTACTCGATCTGATGCAGACCGTGCCGACCTTCGTCTACCTCATCCCTACCCTGACCCTCTTCGGGCTGGGTGTGGTGCCTGGGCTGATTTCCACCGTGGTGTTCGCGATTGCCGCGCCCATCCGCCTGACCTACCTGGG
This sequence comes from Pseudomonas sp. 44 R 15, assembly GCF_900004965.1. Taxonomy (NCBI): domain Bacteria; kingdom Pseudomonadati; phylum Pseudomonadota; class Gammaproteobacteria; order Pseudomonadales; family Pseudomonadaceae; genus Pseudomonas; species Pseudomonas sp. 44 R 15. Next base: position 38,175 of record NZ_CVTU01000053.1, on the reverse strand, counting down.
TATCCGCGACGTTCCGCAGGAACTGATGGACGCCGGCAAGGCCTTCGGCTGCTCGCGCCGCCAGTTGCTCTCGCGCATTGAACTGCCCCACGCCATGCCGAGCATCGCCGCCGGCATTACCCAATGCATCATGCTGTCGTTGTCGATGGTGGTGATCGCGGCCCTGGTCGGCGCCGACGGCCTCGGCAAGCCGGTGGTCAACGCACTGAACACGGCCGATATCGCCCTGGGCTTTGAAGCGGGCCTGGCAATCGTATTGCTGGCCATCATGCTCGACCGTATCTGCAAACAACCCGACGCCAAAGTAGGGGGTGATGCATGAGCATTATCCGATTCGACAAAGTCGACGTGATCTTTTCCAAAGACCCACGCGAAGCGCTCAAGCTGCTGGACCAGGGCATGAGCCGTAACGAAATCCTGAAAAAAACCGGGCAGATTGTCGGCGTGGAAAACGCCAGCCTGGATATCGAGAAAGGCGAGATCTGTGTGCTGATGGGCCTGTCGGGCTCCGGCAAATCCAGTCTGCTGCGCTGCATCAACGGCCTCAACACGGTCAGCCGTGGCCAACTGTTTGTCGAGCACGAAGGGCGCCAGATCGACATCGCCTCCTGCACGCCGGCCGAGCTGAAAATGATGCGCACCAAACGCATCGCCATGGTGTTCCAGAAATTCGCCCTGATGCCCTGGCTGACGGTGCGCGAGAACATCAGCTTCGGCCTGGAAATGCAGGGCCGTCCGGAAAAGGAACGACGCACGCTGGTCGATGAAAAACTCGAACTGGTGGGCCTGACCCAATGGCGCAACAAGAAGCCGGACGAGCTGTCCGGCGGCATGCAACAGCGCGTCGGCCTGGCCCGTGCGCTGGCGATGGACGCCGATATCCTGCTGATGGACGAACCCTTCTCCGCCCTCGACCCGCTGATTCGCCAAGGCCTGCAGGATGAACTGCTGGAACTGCAGCGCAAGCTGAACAAGACCATCGTGTTCGTCAGCCACGACCTCGACGAGGCCCTCAAGCTGGGCAGCCGCATCGCAATCATGAAAGACGGCAAGATCATCCAGTACAGCGTGCCGGAAGAGATCGTGCTGAACCCGGCGGACGACTATGTGCGCACCTTCGTCGCCCATACCAACCCGCTGAACGTGCTGTGCGGCCGCAGCCTGATGCGGACGCTGGACAACTGCACGCGGGTCAACGGTTCGGTATGCCTGGACCCGGGCGGCGACTCCTGGCTGGACCTGGCCGAAGGCAACACCATCCAGGGCGCGCGGCAGAACGGCGTGGTGATGAACCTGCAGAACTGGGCGCCGGGGCAAGCGGTGGAAGGTCTGGGCCGGGTGCCGACGCTGGTGGACTCCAACATCGGCATGCGCGATGCGTTGCAGATTCGCTATCAGACAGGCAACAAGCTGGTGCTGCATGACAACAACAAGGTGGTGGGCATCCTGGGTGACAGCGAGCTCTACCATGCCCTGCTGGGCAAGAACCTGGGCTGAAGGAGCTGATCGTTCCCACGCTCCGCGTGGGAATGCCGCCTGGGACGCTCCGCGTCCCGCCAACGGTCCGCTGCGCTGGTGACGCGGAGCGTCACGGGATGCATTCCCACGCGGAGCGTGGGAACGATCATGGCAAGCCCAACTATCAGCTATAGACCCGGCCAAGGAGTTGCCGATGGCTTTCAAACTGATCGAGCACATCCCGGGTGATCTGCTCCTGGGTGAAGCCCATCAGGTCGTATTCCTGAGGCCCGTTGTGCAGGTACACCTCGGCACGGTAATACCGCGTGCGCTCTTCTTCAGGCAAGTCAGCCGGCGCCGACGAGTAGGCATCCAGGCTGACTTCATAGACAAACGGGTTGCCCTCTTCCATCTCGATCCGCACACCGATGCAGCGCTTGGATTTGCCCAGCAGCGTCTGCACGTGCAAACCCTGTTCACGCAACGCCGTCGCCGCTTCTTCAAGCGCCGGCGTGACGTGCTTGTCCATAAAGCGTTGCACGGTGCCCTGGCTCGGTTGCAGGTCCAGTGCGGTCAAGCGCTCGCTGAAGCCGCGACGCCCGCGTTCAGCCAACTGCGCCTGCTCCTGTTCGATGGCCACGTCCTGGCGCATGGCCTTGTGCAAACCGAACATGAACAGAATCAGCACCACCGAGAACGGCAGCCCCGCCAGCACCACCATGGTCTGCATGGCTTCGAAGTTGCCGGCGAACAGCAGGCCGATGGTCACCAGGGTAATCACCGCCGACCAGAAAATGCGCAGCCAGTGCGGCGCATCTTCATCCACGTTGCCGCCCTTGCACGACAGGTTGGCCATCATCACCGCGCCGGAATCCGCCGGCGTCAGGAACAGCACAAAGCCGACGAAGATCGACACACCGATGACGACTTTCGACGCCGGGTAATGCTCAAGCAACTGGTAGATCGCCATGGACGGTTGTTCCAGCGCGGTCTTGCCCAACTCCACGGCGCCATGGTTCAGCACCAGGTCCAGCGCCGAGTTGCCGAAGATCGACAACCACGCCAGGGTGAAGCCCAGCGGGATCAGCAGCACGCCGGCCACCAGTTCACGCACGGTCCGCCCACGGGAAATACGCGCAATGAACATGCCCACGAAAGGTGCCCAGGAAATCCACCAGGCCCAGTAGAACAGGGTCCACAGGCCCATCCAGCGTTCGGTCTTGGCGCCGTCGCCTTCATACACATACAGGTCGAAGGTTTTCAGCACGATACCGTTGAGGTAGTCACCGGTGTTCTGCACCAGGCCGTTGAGCAAGTGCAGCGTGGGGCCGAACAGCAGCACGAAGATCAGCAACCCGCTGAACAAGACGATGTTGAGGTTGGACAGGCGGCGAATGCCGTTCTCCACGCCCGACACCGCCGCGATGGTCGCCACGGTGCTCATCACGATGATCACGATCAGCAGGTTGGTGTTGCTGTGCGCCATGCCGAACAGGTTTTCCAGCCCCGACGACACCTGCATCGCACCAATCCCCAGGTTGGTCACCAGGCCGAGCAAGGTCACGAACATGCCGAAACCGTCCACCGCGTGGCCGGCCGCGCCTTTTACCCAGCGCTCGCCCACCAGCGGGTACAGCGCCGAACGCAAGGCCAGCGGCTGGTTATGGCGATACGCGAAGTACGCCACGGCCAGACCGACCAGCGCATAGATCGCCCAGCCATGCAGGCCCCAGTGCAGGAAGGTCAGTTGCAGGGCCTGACGTGCCGCGCCATTGCTGGCAGCCGCGCCTTCGGGCGGGTTGAAGTAGTGATCCAGCGGCTCGGAGGCGCCGAAGTACAGCAGCGAAATGCCGATGCCCGACGAGAACAGCATGCCGGCCCAGGCACCGTAGCTGAAGTCCGGGGTGTCGTCCTTGCTGCCCAGTTTCAATTTGCCATAGGACGAAAACGCCAGGCCGACCACGAACACCAGGTAGGCGGCGATGACCACCATGTAGTACCAGCCGAAGCTTTTCGACAGCCAGGCCTGGGCGACGCCGAGCATGCGCCCGGCCTCCTGCGGGGCGATGATCAGAATGGCAGTCAACAACAGAATCAGCGCGGTGGAGGTGTAGAACACCCAACCGTTGACCCGCACCTTTTCGGGCGGAGTCTTTATAAGAGAGGCAGAACTCATGGCGCAGATGCTCCGGGCAGTGCGAGAGAGAAACACAAGGCAACGGTTATCCCGGGACATCGATTTTTCGGCAGTCGACGGACGGGTGTTATAAAGACATCCCGAAAATCCCGGACCCCGCCGAAGCGGTGCCCAGGCCCTGATACGGCCTGTTTCAGGGGGTTTCGCAGATGTCAGAGGTCGCGGCTCTCAGGTAGGAAACTTCTGTAGGCAGCGACCATTTGTCGCAGAGCTTATTCTTTGTTGATTGAACGTTCAATCAAAACAAAATAGACTGGCCTTCAAGCCGACGGACGTGGATCGCCTGTCGGCAGGCCAAAGGAGAGGTGCTACATGCCCAAGGTCGGTATGCAACCCATACGCCGCCAGCAGTTGATCGAAGCCACGATGACGGCCATCGATCAAGTCGGAATGGGAGATGCCAGCATTGCGCTGATCGCCCGTTTGGCAGGCGTCTCGAACGGCATCATCAGTCACTACTTTCGGGACAAGAACGGCCTGATCGCAGCGACGATGCAGTACTTGATGAGCGTGCTGATGGAAAACATCCACGCACGTCGACAAGCGTTGAAGGATGACAGCCCGCGCGCCCACCTTCAGGTGATCGTCGCCGGCAACTTCGACGCCAGCCAGGTCAACGGCCCGGCAATGAAAACCTGGCTGGCCTTCTGGGCCTCCAGCATGCACCACCCGTCTTTGCACAGGTTGCAGCGGATCAACGATCAACGTCTGTATTCCAACCTGTGTTGCCAGTTCCGCCGTGCGCTGCCGTTGCCCGAAGCACGCAGCGCAGCCCGAGGCCTGGCGGCCCTGATCGACGGTTTGTGGTTGCGCGGTGCCCTGTCGGGAGACGCTTTCGACACGGAGCAGGCGCAACGCATTGCTCACGAATACATGGATTTCCAATTGGCCAAGCAGGTGAGTCAGAGCACATAACCGCTCAACTCCCGAACCGCGCCAACCACTTATGCACTTGCGAGGACTTTATGGCCCGTTTCGAACTGCAAAAACTCTACATTGACGGCGGCTACAGCGACGCTGGCAGCGATGCCACCTTCGAAGCCATCAACCCGGCTAACGGTGAAGTTCTCGCCCAAGTGCAACGCGCTACCAAGGAAGACGTTGAACGTGCCGTGGTCAGCGCCGAAAAAGGCCAGAAGATCTGGGCCGCCATGACCGCCATGGAGCGTTCGCGCATCCTGCGCCGCGCCGTCGACATCCTGCGCGAGCGCAACGATGAACTGGCCGCCCTGGAAACCCTGGACACCGGCAAGGCGTTCTCCGAAACCAAATACGTCGACGTCGTCACCGGCGCCGACGTGCTGGAATACTACGCGGGCCTGGTGCCGGCCATCGAAGGCGAGCAGATTCCGCTGCGCGACACCTCATTCGTCTACACCCGCCGCGAGCCGCTGGGCGTGGTCGCCGGTATCGGCGCGTGGAACTACCCGATCCAGATCGCCCTGTGGAAATCCGCACCGGCCCTGGCCGCCGGTAACGCGATGATCTTCAAGCCCAGCGAAGTCACCTCGCTGACCACCCTGAAACTGGCCGAGATCTACACCGAAGCCGGCGTTCCGGCCGGTGTGTTCAACGTCCTGACCGGCAGCGGCCGTGAAGTCGGCACCTGGCTGACCGAGCACCCGCGCATCGAGAAAGTCTCGTTCACCGGCGGCACCGACACCGGCAAGAAAGTCATGGCCAGCGCGTCGAGCTCCTCGCTCAAGGAAGTGACCATGGAACTGGGCGGCAAGTCGCCGCTGATCGTGTTCGAAGACGCCGACCTGGATCGCGCCGCCGACATCGCGATGATGGCCAACTTCTACAGCTCCGGCCAGGTCTGCACCAACGGCACTCGCGTGTTCGTGCCCAAGCACCTGCAGGCGGCGTTCGAAGCCAAGATTCTTGAACGCGTTGCGCGCATCCGTGTAGGCGACCCGCAGGACGACAACACCAACTTCGGCCCGCTGGTCAGCTTCGCCCACATGGAAAGCGTGCTGGGCTACATCGCCAAGGGCAAAGAGCAAGGCGCACGCCTGCTGTGCGGCGGCGATCGCCTGACCGACGGCGACCTGGCCAAAGGCGCGTTCGTGGCCCCGACCGTGTTCACCGACTGCACCGACGAGATGACCATCGTGCGTGAAGAAATCTTTGGCCCGGTGATGAGCATCCTCACCTATGAAACCGAAGAAGAAGTGATCCGTCGCGCCAACGACACCGACTTCGGCCTGGCCGCCGGCCTGGTCACCAAGGACCTGAACCGCGCTCACCGCGTGATTCATCAACTGGAAGCGGGTATCTGCTGGATCAACGCCTGGGGCGAGTCCGACGCGAAGATGCCGGTGGGTGGCTACAAGCAATCGGGTGTGGGCCGTGAGAACGGGATCAGCTCGCTGAACAACTTCACGCGCATCAAATCGGTACAGGTTGAGTTGGGTGATTACGCCTCGGTGTTCTGACACCCGAGCCTTGTATTGCCTGTAAGGCCGCCATCGGGGGCAAGCCCCCTCCCACATTTGACTGTGTTTACACATCTAAACTTGTGAACACAGTCAGTGTGGGAGGGGGCTTGCCCCCGATGAGGCCCGACCTGACCACACATCAAGAGGGTGCATCCAATGTCCCAAGAATACGACTACATCATTGTGGGTGCCGGCTCCGCCGGTAACACCCTGGCGACTCGCCTGACCGAAGACGAAGGCGTCACCGTCCTGTTGCTGGAAGCCGGTGGCCCGGACTACCGTCTCGACTTCCGTACCCAGATGCCCGCCGCCCTGGCCTTCCCGCTGCAAGGCCGCCGCTATAACTGGGCCTACGAAACCGATCCAGAGCCGCATATGGACGGCCGCCGCATGGAATGCGGTCGCGGCAAGGGCCTGGGTGGCTCTTCCCTGATCAACGGCATGTGCTACATCCGCGGCAACGCCATGGACTACGACAACTGGTCGAAGCTGCCGGGCCTGGAAGACTGGACCTACCTGGACTGCCTGCCGTATTTCCGCAAGGCCGAAACCCGCGACATCGGCCCCAACGACTACCACGGCGGCGAAGGCCCGGTCAGCGTGACCACGCCCAAAGCAGGCAATAATCCGCTGTTCCACGCCATGGTCGAAGCCGGCGTACAGGCCGGTTACCCGCGTACCGAAGACTTGAACGGCTACCAGCAGGAAGGCTTCGGCCCGATGGACCGTACCGTCACGCCCAATGGCCGTCGCGCCAGCACCGCACGCGGTTACCTGGACACGGCTAAAAAGCGTTCGACCCTGACCATCGTCACCCACGCCCTCACCGACAAAGTGTTGTTCGAAGGCAAGCGTGCGGTCGGCGTGCGTTACCTGATCGGCGCTGCCGAAGAGCGCGTCGAAGCCCGTGCGCGCAAGGAAGTGCTGGTGTGCAGCGGCGCAATTGCCTCGCCGCAACTGCTGCAACGCTCCGGCGTCGGCCCGGCCAAATTGCTGGAAAGCCTCGACATCCCGGTGGTCCATGACCTGCCAGGCGTCGGCGAAAACCTGCAGGATCACCTTGAGCTGTACCTGCAATATGCCTGCACCCAGCCCGTGTCGCTGTACCCCTCGCTGCTCTGGTACAACCAGCCGGCCATCGGTGCCGAATGGCTGTTCAACGGCACCGGTATCGGCGCCAGCAACCAGTTCGAGGCCGGCGGTTTTATCCGTTCGCGCCCGGAATTCGAATGGCCGAACATCCAGTACCACTTCCTGCCGGTCGCCATTAACTACAACGGCAGCAACGGCGTGAAAGAGCACGGCTTCCAGGCGCACATGGGTTCCATGCGTTCGCCAAGCCGTGGCCGCGTGCACCTGAAGTCGAAGAACCCACGGGACTACCCGAGCATCCTCTTCAACTACATGGCCACCGAACAGGACTGGCAGGAGTTTCGTGACGGCATCCGCCTGACCCGCGAAATCATGCAGCAGCCGGCGCTCGACCCTTACCGTGGCCGCGAAATCAGCCCGGGTATCGACGTGCAATCCGATGAGCAGCTGGACAAGTTCATCCGCGAGCACGCCGAGACCGCGTTCCACCCGTCCTGCTCGTGCAAGATGGGCACCGACGAGATGGCGGTGGTCGACGGCGAAGGCCGCGTGCACGGCATGCAGGGTTTGCGTGTGGTGGATGCGTCGATCATGCCGATCATCACCACCGGTAACCTGAACGCGCCGACGATCATGATCGCCGAGAAAATCGCCGACAAGATCCGTGGCCGCAAGCCACTGCCGCGCAGCACCGCCGACTACTACGTGGCCGGCGATGCGCCGGTGCGTGGCAAGCCGATGCGTGAAATTGCGCAGTAACTGAAACACTGCGGCGCTCCCATCGGGGGCAAGCCCCCTCCCACACTTTGATTTGTGAACACCTTCAAATGTGGGAGGGGGCTTGCCCCCGATGAGGCCCGAACAAACAACACACAACCACCTCCCTTGATCAGCTCCCAACCCCGGCCTACTCTGTTGGCCTGCCCGCGCTGAGCCGCCCACAAGGAAGGCCCCATGTTCGAACACCACGCCACGCTCAAAAAACACTTCAGTGCCCTGCGCACCAACGCCCAATTCTTCTCCCTGCGCTATGTCCGCGAATCCGGCCGATACCTGTCGGTACGCAAGAACGTCGCCGAACCGCCGCACCTGAGCCACGACGAAGGCGCCATGCTCACCGTGCGCCTCAACGGCGTGGAAGCCTACGCCGCGACCAACGATATTTCCCTGGCCGGCCTGCAAGCCGCCCTCGAGCGCGCCGAGCAGCAGGCCCGGCAGATCCTGCCCCACGCCCTGCTCGACCTGCGCGAGCAAGCGGTGTCCAGTGACGTTGCCGACTACCTGTCGCCCGACTTCGACCAGCCCTTCCCCACCCTGAGCGACTGCTACCAACTGCTCGGCGATGAGTCGGCTGCGGTGCCCAGGGATGAGCGCCTGGTCAGCTGGGACGTGAGTCTGGGCCAGACCACCGTCGAACAAATCTACCTCAACACCGCCGGGGCCGAATTGCGCCAGGCCCAGCGCTTTGTGTTCCCCGGCGTCAATGTCACGGCCTTCGACGGTAACGACAGCCAGACCCGCACCCTCGGCGGCAGCAACTTCGGCCAGCAAGGCGGGTTTGACGTGATCAGCCGCTTCGGCCTGATCGGCGCCGCGCCGCGCGTGGCCGACGAGGCCCTGCAACTGTTGCTGGCACCGAACACGCCCCAGGGTCCGCGTGACCTGCTGCTGATGCCCGACCAGATGATCCTGCAGATCCACGAGTCCATCGGCCATCCGCTGGAGCTGGACCGCATCCTCGGCGACGAGCGCAACTACGCCGGCACCAGCTTTGTGAAGGCCAGCGACTTCGGCCACCTGCAATACGGTTCAGCGCTGCTCAACGTGACCTTCGACCCGGACATCCCCGAGCAGCTTGCCAGCTACAGCCATGACGATGACGGCACCCGCGCCAGCAAGCAGTTCCTGATCCGCGAAGGGCTGCTGCTCAAGCCGTTGGGCGGCGCGTTGTCGCAATTTCGCGCCAACCTGCCAGGCGTCGCCAACAGCCGCGCCTGCGGCTGGAATCGCCCGCCCATCGATCGCATGGCCAACTTGAATATCGAGCCCGGCGATAAAAACCTCGCGCAACTGGTGGGCGGTATTGAACACGGCATCCTGATGTCGACCAATCGTTCGTGGTCCATCGACGATGCGCGCAACAAGTTCCAGTTCGGGTGTGAGTGGGGCCAGTTGATCGAAAACGGCGAACTCAAGGGTGTGGTGAAGAACCCCAACTACCGCGCCATTTCCGCGCAGTTCTGGCGCAACCTCAGCGCGGTCGGCGATGCCAGCACCTTCAAGGTGTTGGGCACGCCGAACTGCGGCAAGGGTGAACCCAACCAGGTGATCCGTGTGGGCCACGCCTCACCGGCCTGTGTGTTCAGCAACGTCGATGTATTCGGGGGGGACGCCTGATGAACAATTTCAAGGCACTGGTGGACTGGCTCAAGCAGGCCATCACCGACAACGAGCAATTTCACCTCGGCTACGCGGATGAATCGTCGGAATTCGTGCGGTTCAACCACGCGCAGGTGCGCCAGGCCGGCCAGGTGCAACAATCGAGCCTGAACCTCAAGCTGATCAACGACGGCCGCCACGCCGACCTGGGCATCACCCTGTCCGGCGAGCCGGCGCTGGATCGCCAGCGTCTGGCCGATGGCCTGCAACAACTGCGCGAAACCTTGCCGTTACTGCCGGCGGACCCGTACCTGTTGCTGAACCACGACGCCTGGCACAGTCACAACGAACAGCTACGCCCCCTGCCGAAGCTGGCCCAGGTGCTGCAAGACATCAGCCAGGCTGCAGAAGACGTGGACATGGTCGGCTTCTATGCCGCCGGTCCCATCAGCCGTGGCTTTGCCAGCTCCGACGGCGCGTTCGGCTGGCACCAGGCCAATAGCTTCAACTTCGACTTCAGCCTGTTCCACGCCAATGGCGAAGCGGTCAAGGCCAGCTACGCAGGGCACACCTGGGACAGTGCCGAGTTCGCCCGGCGCGTCCAACAGGCGCGCGACCAGCTCCACTTCCTGGGCCGACCGCTGCACCCGCTGGCGCCCGGACAGTACCGCGCCTACCTCGCTCCGGCGGCACTCGAAGAGATCATCAGCATCGTGACCTGGGGCGGTTTTTCCGCCCAGGCCATCGCCAGCAAAGGCAGCTCGTTGCAACGCCTGTATGCCGGCGAACAGCACCTGAGCCCGCTGGTGACCGTCAGCGAGCAGATCAGCGGTTCACTGAGCCAGGCCTTTTCCCCGGAAGGCTACCCGCGCAGCGATGTCAGGTTGATCGATGCAGGCCGCGCCGACGGGCAACTGGTCAACTCGCGCAGCGCCGCCGAATATGGCCTCAGTGCCAACGGCGCCGGCGGCGACGAGTCCCCCAGCGCCCTGCAGATGGCCGCCGGCAACTTGGCTCAGGCCGATGTCCTCAAGCAATTGGGCACCGGGCTGTACATCAGCAACCTGTGGTACCTGAACTACTCCGACCTGCCGGCGGCGCGCCTGACCGGCATGACCCGCTTCGCCACGTTCTGGGTGGAAGACGGCGAGATCAAGGCCCCGGTCAGCACCATGCGCTTTGATGACAGTGTGTACAGCCTGCTTGGCTCACAGCTGGAGGCGTTGACGGCCGAGCGAGAGCTGCTGTTGTCAGCCAGTACGTACGGCCAGCGCAACACCGCGTCGAATCTGCTGCCAGGCGCCCTGGTCAAACGCCTGACCCTGACGTTGTAAATACAAAACCCCTGTGGGAGGGGGCTTGCTCCCGATGACGGTGTATCAGTGACACATGTACTGACTGACACACTGCTATCGGGAGCAAGCCCCCTCCCACATTGTCCTGAGTTGATTTCAGACAGCTCGGTTTCAACCCTTCCTACCGCCAATTCCCTTCTTCGTGCTCTTCGCGGGCAGGCCTGTTGTCGCCTGCAAAAAACCTCGTTATAAGAGCTAGTGGCATACCGCCACACAACAGGGAGTGTTGCGATGACCCAGGGAAGTTTTGTCATAGAGAAGCTGTACAAGCACTACAACGTCCATGTAGAGCAACTGGGCAACGACCCGCGCAGAAAAACCGTGTTGCTGGTCAACGGTGCACTGTCCACCACGCGTGCCTTTGCGCGCACCAGCAGGTGCCTGGCCGGGCATTTCAATGTGGTGCTGTTCGACCTGCCTTTCTCCGGCTACTCGCGTGAATACAACACCGACCTGGACCTGGTGACCAAGGACGACGAAGTGCAGATGCTCCGCGCCCTGGTGGAGCGCTTCGAGGTCAACCACCTGGTATCGGCCTCCTGGGGCGGTATCTCCACGCTGCTGACCCTGGCGCACAACCCGCCGTCCATCGAAAGCTCGGTGGTGATGGCCCTCGCCCCCAACCTCAACCCGGCCATGCTTGCGTACGTGGAGCGCGTGCGTGTGCTGATCGAGGCCGATGACAAATCCGCCGTGGGCCACCTGCTCAACGAGACAGTCGGCAAATACCTGTCGCCGCGCCTCAAGCGCAACAACCACCGCCACCTGTCGAACATGGCCACCACCGAATATCGCCAGGCGCGTTTTCATATCCACCAGGTGTTGGCGCTGGGCGATGGCAACTACTTGCCGGCGCTGCGGCACATTGCAACACCGGTGCACTTCCTCAACGGTACGCTGGACGAATACACCCCTGCCGCCGAAGCCCGTTTGTTCGGCGATTACGTAGGGCGCAGCAGTTTCGCCGTGGCCGAACACACCGGCCATTTGCTCGACCTGGAATCACGCGAGGCGGCGCTGGCGGTGCATCGTGCCTTGCTGGATTTTCTGGTGGGCGAGCACGCCGCGTTGTCGGCTATAGACGAACCGCTAGTGGGAAAAACAGCGACGAATGGCGCATAATCGCCAACACATAGCCTGCTAACAAAAGGGTTCCCATGCCGAATCGTGCCCCTCTCGACGCCAAGACCGCCCGCTGGCTCCCCTGGGTGGTCGCGATTGCCTTCTTCATGCAGTCGCTGGACGGGACGATCCTCAACACGGCGCTGCCGGCCATGGCCCGGGACCTGGCGGAAAACCCGCTGCGCATGCAGGGCGTGGTCATTGCCTACATGCTCACCGTCGCCTTGCTGATCCCCGCGTCGGGCTGGATCGCCGACCGCTTCGGCACCAAGAAAATCTTCTTTGGCGCCATCCTGCTGTTCAGCATCGGATCATTGTTGTGCGCCTTGTCCAGCAGCTTGAGCATGCTGGTGGGTGCGCGGGTGATCCAGGGCCTGGGCGGCGCGCTGATGCTGCCGGTCGGGCGCCTGGTGGTCCTGCGCGCCTATCCCCGTTCCGAGCTGGTGCGGATCATGGGCTTCATTACCATCCCCGGCCTGCTCGGCCCATTGCTCGGCCCGACCCTGGGCGGCTGGATGGTGCAATACCTGACCTGGCACTGGATCTTCCTGATCAACTTGCCGGTGGGCATGATCGGCTGCTACGCGGTGTGGAAGTTCATCCCCGACCTGCGCGGCAGCGAGCGCACGCGTTTCGATAGCCTCGGCTTCCTGCTGTTCGGCGCGGCCATGGTGCTGATCACCATCGCCATGGAGGGCCTGGGCGAACTGCACCTGCCGCACCTGCGGGTGATGTTGCTGCTGTTCGGCGGGCTGGCGTGCCTGGCGGCGTATTGGCTGCGCGCCGGGCATATCGACAACGCCCTGTTCTCGCCGGTGCTGTTCAAGACCCGCACCTTTGCCGTGGGCATCCTCGGTAACCTGTTCGCGCGCCTGGGCAGCGGTGCGCTGCCGTTCCTGGTGCCCTTGCTGTTGCAGGTGGCGCTGGGTTATTCGCCGTCACAGGCCGGCATGAGCATGCTGCCGCTGGCGGCGGCGGCGATGTTTGCCAAGTCCATCGCCCGGCCGTTGATCGAGCGCCTGGGTTATCGCGTGGTGCTCACCGGCAACACCCTGGCCCTGGGCGCCATGCTCGCGAGCATGGGCCTGGTCAGCGAGCAAACCCCTTACCCGCTGCTGCTGGCGATGCTGGCGGTGCTCGGCGCCATCAACTCGCTGCAATTCACGGCGATGAACACCGTGACCCTGATCGACCTCGACGACGCCCAGGCCAGCAGCGGCAACAGTTTGCTGTCGGTGGTGGCACAACTGTCCCTGAGCCTGGGCGTGGCCTGCGCCGGTGCCCTGCTCGGCGGGTTCACCCTGGAGACCGGCAACGATGGGGTGAACACGGTGCTCGGCGCGTTCCAGCTGACGTTCCTCACCGTGGGCATCATGGCGATGCTGGCGGCGGCGATCTTCCTGCAATTGTCGCCAAAAGACGGCAAACGCGTGGTCAGCCGCGAGCATGATATCGAGCACTGACCGGCGTCTCGTCTAGAACTTGCGGGGAAATTCCCACGAGACTGGTACACTGCGCGACATTTTGTTTTGCAGAGCCAGTCCCGTGACCACCATCGCCACCGCTTTTAATACTTTGCCCCTGTCCGCCGCCATGCTGGCTAACCTCGACTCGCTGGGTTATGTCGAGATGACGCAGATCCAGGCGCAGAGCTTGCCGGTGATCCTCAAGGGGCTGGACCTGATTGCCCAGGCCAAGACCGGCAGCGGCAAGACCGCCGCCTTCGGTATCGGCCTGCTGAACCCGATCAACCCGCGCTATTTCGGGTGCCAGGCCCTGGTGATGTGCCCGACCCGCGAGCTGGCCGACCAGGTGGCCAAGGAAATCCGTCGCCTGGCCCGCGCCGAAGACAACATCAAGGTGCTGACCCTGTGCGGCGGCGTGTCCCTCGGCCCGCAGATCGCCTCCCTTGAGCACGGCGCCCACGTGATCGTCGGCACCCCGGGCCGCATCCAGCAGCACCTGCGCAAAGGTTCGCTGGTACTGGACGGCTTGAACACGCTGATCCTCGACGAAGCCGACCGCATGCTCGACATGGGTTTCTACGACGCCATCGAAGACATCATCAGCAAGACCCCGGCACGCCGCCAGACCCTGCTGTTCTCGGCCACCTACCCGGTGAGCATCAAGCAACTGGCCTCCAAGTTCATGCGCGCGCCGCAGCAAGTGAAGGCCGAAGCGTTCCACTCCGACGATCAGATCGAACAGCGGTTCTACGAGATCTCGCCGGAAGAACGCATGGACGCCGTGACCAAGGTGCTGGCGCATTTCCGCCCGGCGTCGTGCGTGGCGTTCTGCTTTACCAAGCAGCAAGTGCAGGAAACCGTGGATCACCTGACGTCCAAGGGCATTTCCGCCGTCGGCCTGCACGGTGACCTGGAGCAACGCGACCGTGACCAGGTACTGGCCATGTTCGCCAACCGCAGCACCTCGGTGCTGGTGGCCACCGACGTCGCCGCCCGTGGCCTGGACATCGACTCGCTGGACATGGTGATCAACGTCGAACTGGCCCGCGACTCGGAAATCCACATTCACCGTGTTGGCCGTACCGGTCGCGCGGGAGAGACCGGCCTCGCCATCAGCCTGGTGGCGCCGTCCGAAGCGCACCGCGCCCAGGCCATCGAGCAACTGCAGAAGTCGCCGCTGAACTGGGATCAACTGGACAACCTCAAGCCGCAGAGCGGTGGCCCGCTGCTGCCGGTGATGAGCACGCTGTGCATCGCCGCCGGCCGCAAGGACAAGGTTCGCCCAGGCGACATCCTCGGCGCCCTGACGGGTGACGCCGGCATCCCCGGTGCCCAGGTCGGCAAAATTGCGATCTTTGACTTCCAGGCCTTCGTGGCCGTGGAACGCGGCATCGCCAAGCAGGCGCTGCAGCGCTTGAACGACGGCAAGATCAAAGGCCGTTCGTTGCGCGTGCGGATCCTGTAACACGACCGTTGATCCAATGAAGATCCAATGTGGGAGGGGGCTTGCCCCCGATGGCGGTGTGTCAGTCAGTCCATCTGTTACTGATACACCGCTATCGGGGGCAAGCCCCCTCCCACAGTTTTGATTACATTTCAGATGAATATTTGTATGAGGACATGGCTGTGCGCTCGACCGAAGTTGTGATCATTGGCGCCGGCGCCGCTGGCTTGATGTGCGCACTGACCGCCGCCGGGCGCGGGCGCAAGGTGATGCTGATCGACCATGCGAACAAGGCCGGCAAAAAGATCCTGATGTCCGGTGGTGGCCGCTGCAACTTCACTAATCTGTACACCGAGCCGGCCAACTTCCTCTCGCACAACGCGCACTTCTGCAAGTCGGCGCTGGCGCGCTACACCCAGTGGGATTTCATCGGCTTGGTGGCCAAGCACGGCGTGCCGTACCACGAAAAGAAACTCGGCCAGCTATTCTGCGACAACAAGTCCAGCGATATCCTCGGCATGCTGCTCGATGAATGCATCCAGACCGGCGTGAGCCTGCACCTGGACACCTCCGTCCAGCAAATCGCCAGACTCGACAGCGGCTATCAGTTGCACACCACCTTGGGCGAGCTGCACTGCGAGTCCCTGGTGATTGCCACCGGCGGCTTGTCGATACCGACCCTGGGCGCCACCGGTTTCGGCTATCAAGTGGCCAGACAGTTCGGCCATGAACTGCTGCCGACCCGCGCGGGATTGGTGCCGTTCACCATCACCGACCAGCTCAAGGACCTGTGCGGCGAGCTGTCCGGCACTTCGGTGGATTGCCTGGTCAGTTGCAACGGCCAGAGCTTTCGCGAGAACCTGCTGTTTACCCATCGCGGCCTGAGCGGGCCGGCGATTTTGCAGATTTCCTCCTACTGGGAGCCGGGTGACACCGTGGAGATCAATCTGCTGCCCGACCACGACGCCCACACGTGGCTGCAACAGCAACAGGCCGAGCGTCCCAACAGCGAGTTGAAGACACTGCTGGGCGAGATTTTCACTAAGAAGATGGCCAACCTGCTGGCGGACACCTGGTTCGCGTCCAAGCCGATGAAGCAGTACACCCATGCCGAAATCGCCGACATCGCCGAGAAGCTCGGCAACTGGCAACTGGTACCGGCGGGCACCGAGGGCTATCGCACGGCCGAGGTGACGCTGGGCGGGGTGGATACGCGGGAAGTGTCGTCCAAGACCATGGAATCCCTGAAAAGCCCCGGGCTGTACTTCATCGGTGAAGTGCTGGATGTGACCGGTCACCTGGGCGGGTTCAATTTCCAGTGGGCCTGGGCTTCGGGCTACGCAGCCGCGCAATATGCCTGAAGGGTGTACTCGGTCAAATGTGGGAGGGGGCTTGCCCCCGATGGCGGTGTATCAGTTTGCACATGCAGTGGCTGACACACTGCTATCGGGGGCAAGCCCCCTCCCACATTGACTGCATTCCACATTGAGAATGGGTGTGCGGGAATAATTTTCTGTTGGATGTGATCACCACCCTTGCCGTGGCGTCCTTGATAGCTCAATTTAGCGACAACGTCCCGGAAGACTCCAGACTTCATGTCATCGACCTCGTTCAAGCAGTCCCTGCGACGCCTGTGGGCACTGGATAAATTCAGCTACAGCATTCGGGTATTCATCGCCCTGACCGGCAGCATGGCGCTGTGCTGGTATCAGGATGAAATGACGCTGCTGATCCCGCTGTTCCTGGGGATTATCGCCAGCGCCCTGGCCGAGACCGATGACAGTTGGCAAGGCCGTCTCAACGCCCTGGCGGTGACGCTGGTGTGTTTCAGCATCGCCGCGCTGTCGGTGGAGCTGCTGTTTCCCTACCCCTGGATTTTCGCGGCCTCCCTGGCCCTGGCCACGTTCGGCCTGACCATGCTCGGCGCGCTCGGCGAACGCTATGGCGCGATTGCCTCGGCCACGTTGATCCTGTCGGTCTACACCATGATCGGCGTGGACCAGCGCGGCGGTGCCGTCAGTGATTTCTGGCACGAGCCGCTGCTGCTGGTGGCGGGCGCGGCCTGGTACGGCGTGCTGTCGGTGCTGTGGCAGGCGCTGTTTTCCAACCAGCCGGTGCAGCAGAGCCTGGCGCGGTTGTTCCGCGAGCTGGGACGTTACCTGAAGCTCAAATCTGCGTTGTTCGAGCCGATCCGCCAACTGGATGTGGAAGCACGCCGCCTGGAACTGGCCCAGCAGAATGGCCGCGTGGTCGCGGCGTTGAATGCGGCCAAGGAAATCATCCTGCACCGCGTCGGCAATGGCCGGCCGGGCTCGAAGGTCAGCCGCTACCTGAAGCTGTACTTTCTGGCCCAGGACATCCACGAGCGTGCCAGTTCGTCCCACTACCCGTATAACGCACTGGCCGACGCGTTCTTCCACAGCGACGTGTTGTTCCGCTGCCAACGCCTGCTGCGCCAGCAGGGCAAGGCCTGCCAGGCCCTGGCCGAGTCGATCCAACTGCGCCAGCCGTTCATTTATGACGACAGCTTCGCCGAAGCCCTGGGCGATTTGAATGCCTCCCTGGAACACCTGCGCATCCAGAGCAATCCAGCCTGGCGCGGTTTGCTGCGCTCGTTGCGCGCCTTGGCGGCGAACCTGTCGACCCTCGACCGCCTGCTCGGCGACGCAAGCAACCCCGACGCCCTGGCCGACGCCACCGACAGCAACCTGCTGGACCGTGCCCCACGCAACCTCAAGGAAATGTGGACGCGCCTGCGCACCCAGCTCACGCCCACCTCGCTGCTGTTTCGCCACGCCTTGCGCCTGTCCCTGGCATTGACCGTCGGCTACGCCACCCTGCATGCCATCCATGCCTCCCAGGGTTACTGGATCATCCTCACCACGCTGTTTGTTTGCCAACCGAACTACGGGGCGACGCGCCGCAAGCTCGGCCAGCGGATCATCGGCACCGCGATCGGCCTGACCGTGGCCTGGGCGCTGTTCGACCTGTTCCCAAACCCGGTGGTGCAGTCGATGTTCGCCATCGCCGCCGGCCTGGTGTTCTTTATCAACCGCACCACGCGCTACACCCTGGCCACGGCGGCGATCACCCTGATGGTGCTGTTCTGTTTCAACCAGGTGGGCGATGGCTACGGACTGTTCCTGCCACGCCTGTTCGATACCTTGCTCGGCAGCCTGATCGCGGGCCTGGCGGTGTTCCTGTTCCTGCCGGACTGGCAAGGCCGGCGCCTGAACAAGGTGCTGGCCAACACCCTGACCTGCAACAGCATTTACCTGCGCCAGATCATGCAGCAGTACGCCGCCGGCAAGAGCGACGACCTGGCTTACCGGCTGGCCCGTCGCAACGCGCACAACGCCGATGCGGCGCTGTCCACCACCCTGGCGAATATGCTGATGGAGCCTGGGCACTTTCGTAAGGAGGCCGACGTCGGCTTCCGCTTCCTGGTGCTCTCGCACACGCTGCTCAGCTATTTGTCGGGCCTTGGTGCGCACCGCGATACCCAACTGCCGGCCGACGTGCGCGAACAGTTGATCGCAGGCGCGGGCAACAGCCTGGCAGCGAGCATTGATGAGATCGCCACGGGGCTGGCGAACAAACAGCCGATTGCGATCCAGAGCGATGACGAGGAAGCACTGGCGACGCAGCTTGAGCAGATGCCGGATGAGATCGATGAGGGCCAGCGGCTGGTGCAGACGCAGTTGGCGTTGATTGGTCGGCAGTTGGGGCCGTTGCGTACGCTGGCGGCGCATCTGATCAAAGATACCCGCGCGGCTTAGGCCGCTATCGGGGGCAAGCCCCCTCCCACATTTGACGGTGTTCACAAATCAAAAGTGTGGGAGGGGGCTTGCCCCCGATGAGGCCTGCACAGACGCTACATCCCATGGGCCTTCATCAATTTCGCATAACTGCCATCCGCCTTCATCCTGGCGATCTCCCGGTCAAAGCCGGCAACGATCTGCGCATGCTCGGGGTTCTTCAGGCTGACCAGGATATGCAGGCTGTTCTCGCTCAGCGGCTCGCCCACGAACTCCACGGCGCTGCGCACCCTGGGCGACTCGCGCGCCAGGTAGTAGCGCGCCACGAACTCATCCTCCAGGGTCAGGCGCACACGTTTCGCCGCCAGCATCCGCACGGCCATGGCAAAGTTATGCACCGGCACTTTCTGTAGCAGCGCATCCTGGTCGAACGCCGCCGAATAGGCATAACCACGCACCACGGCGATGCTTTCGCCGTGCAACCGTTGCAGGTCTTGATAATCGACAGGGTCGTCGCGGCGCTTGATAAAGCGCACGCGGTTGACCAGATATTGCGCGGAAAACTCACCCAACTGCGTGCGCTCATCGTTGTACCAGGCGTTGATCAGCACATCGTAGCGCCCATCGCCTATGCCCTTGAGCGCGCGCGCCCAAGGCACCTGCTCAAAATCACTCGCGTACCCGGCCCGAGCCAGCGCGGTGCTGACAATATCCGTAGCCAGCCCGCCGTTGATCAGGGTGACATCGGTAAACGGCGGCCAACCGTCCGCCACCAGGCGCAAACGCTGCGCCAATACCGGTTGAGCCAGCAACAACACTGCAATCAAAGCAACGGCACGAGACAATCGCGGCATGCTTAAAATCCTTGGCGGGCAGGCGATGGCCTGATAACAGTAGCTCATCAATGAGCCTGCATTGGTTATTGCACAAAGAAGTCAGGTACGCATGCACTGAATGATGGCAAATTGACGCCATTCACAAAAACGACCGGCTTTGGACAGCAGCGCCAGTCGCACTTACTATCCCTGCCAAGCCTTTGACAAGAGCGCACCTCATGACGGTCGATTGGATCTGCAGACATCACGACGATCTGGGCAAGGAACAGCTGTACGCCACCCTGCGCCTGCGCGGCGAAGTGTTCGTGGTTGAGCAACAGTGTGTTTACCAGGACATCGACGGGCAGGACCTGTCCGGCGATACCCACCACCTGATGGCCTGGAAAGCGGATGAGCTGGTGGCCTACCTGCGGCTGCTCGACCCGGAGTCACAGGGCGGCGATGTGGTGATTGGCCGGGTGATCGTCGCGCCGTCGGCGCGGGGCACCGGGCTGGGGCATTTGATGATGGAAGAGACCCTCAAGCAGATCGAGGAGATCTGGCCCGAGACACCGATCTTCCTGTCCGCCCAGGCGCATTTGCAGGGGTATTACGGGCGGTATGGGTTTGTAGTGGAGGGTGAGGAATATCTGGAGGACGATATTCCACATATTGGTATGCGCCGGGCCTGAGGGCCTCATCGGGGGTAACCCAACACCCGCTTGACCGCCGCAAGATTGGCCTCGATCCACCCCCGATCAATCGCCCCCCACTCACGAATCCGATAACCCCCGGCGTGATTGCGCGCACCCTCTTCCTGCTCGAACTCACACACGATATCCAGGTCGGCCAACGCCGCAATCGTGTCCTGCGCCGTGCGCCGCGGCATACCGGTCACTTCAGTCAGCGCCGGGACGCTGCTGGCCAGCCCGCTGTCGATCAGGTACGCCACATACAAGCGACGGTAAAAGCTGCTCTTGGTCTTGCTCACATCCATGGTCAATCGCCTTGTAATTGGGGCTTGCCCTGCAAATCGCGCCAGGTCAGGTACACCCGCAGGTCGAATTCCACCTGATGGTAGCCCGGCATCATGTGTTCACAGAGTTTATAGAACGCCTTGTTGTGGTCCGATTCCTTGAAGTGCGCCAGTTCGTGCACCACGATCATGCGCAGAAACTCGGGGGCCGCCTCCTTGAACAGCGAGGCGATGCGGATCTCTTTCTTGGACTTGAGATTGCCGCCCTGCACCCGGGAAATCGTGGTGTGCAAACCCAGGGCGCGGTGGGTCAGGTCCAGGCGGTTATCGAACAGCACCTTGTCGATCGACGGTGCATTGCGCAGGTGTTCCTGCTTCAAGGCCAGGGCGTAGCTGTACAGGGCCTTGTCGCTCTGCACGGCGTGGCGCTCGGGGTAACGCTGCTCCAGGTAGGCGCCCAACTGGTCCTTGGCGATCAATTGGCGCACTTGTTCCTGAAGGGCGGCGGGATAGGCCTGAAGGTATTTCAACGCGGTCATGGGGGCTGCAATGTGATTCGGACGGCCGCCAGTGTAGCGAATTCACAGCGCGTGAGGGTGCGACCAACCGACGACGTCCTCGGCCATCAGCGGTGCCGCCGCCCAGGTGCCCTGGATCAATGAACACCCGTTGGCCTTGAGCCACTGCGCCTGTTCGAGGCTTTGCACGCCTTCGGCGATCACCAGCACCTCAAAATGCCCGCACAGCTCGATGATGCTGCGCGCCATTGCGGCATCCCGCGCGGAGCCTGGCAATCGGGCCACCAATTGCGGGTCAAGCTTGAGGGTGTCGAACGCCAGGTCGCGCAGATGGGCCAGGGAACAGCGACCCGCGCCAAAGTCATCCAGGGCGATACGCACCCCCAGCTCACGCAACAAGGTGAGCTGCTTGGTCGATTCCTCAAGGTTGCTCATCAGGCAGTCTTCACTGATTTCCACCTCCAGTTGCCGCCCCTGCAAACCGTGCCGTTCGAGGACCTGCCGCAGTTGGCCGACCAGGTTGGGCGTATTGAACTGACTGCTGCTCAGGCTCACGCTCAACACCAGCTCATCATCGAAAGACGCTTGCCAGACCTGGCGCTGGGCAGCGACCTGCTGGTAAATCCAGCTGCTCAACTGGCTGATCAGCCGCGCCTCTTCCAGCAGCGGCAGGAACAACCCCGGCGGCACGTCACCGACACTCGGGTGCTGCCAGCGCAGCAACGCCTCGACACCCCGCAAGCGCCCGTCCACCAGCGACACCTGGGGCTGGTACACCAGGACGAAATCCTTGTTTTGAATCGCGGTGCGCACACTGTCTTCAAGCATCAGGCGCGAGCGGGCTCGACCGTTCATTTCATGGTCGTAATAGCGATATTGCTGACGGCCGGCGCGCTTGGCTTCGTACATGGCGATGTCCGCCGCGCGCAGCAGGCCGCTCAGGTCCGAGCCGCAGTCCGGGAAGGTCGCGATACCGATGCTGACGCCGAGCATCACCTCCAAACCGTCGACCTGCTGGCACACCGACACCCGCTCGATCAGTTTTTCCGCAATCTTCGCCGCCTGCTCCGGGAATTCCAGCTCCAGCAATGCCGTGAACTCATCCCCGCCCATGCGCCCAAGAATGTCGTAGGAGCGCAGGCACGCCTGCATCTGCTCGGACACCCAGCGCAGCACGCGATCGCCGGCGTCGTGGCCCAGGGTGTCGTTGACGCGCTTGAAGCCATCCAGGTCCAGGTACAGCAGCACCAGCGACTGCTCATTGCGCTCGCTGCGCGACAACATGCTCTCCACCGTCTGGTGGAAGCCCCGACGATTGAGCAGCCCGGTCAACGGGTCGGTCACCGCCTGGAACTCCAACTGCTGGTGCAGGTGGCGTACCTCGGACATGTCCAGCACCGTCACCACCATTGCCTTCTGCTCTGCGGGCAAGGGTGCGCAGGACAACGCCACCGGCACCTGTTGACCGCGACTGGTGCGCAAAATAGCGTCGTGCAAGCGCCACGTTTCGCCTTTGCAATACGCCTCGTACATCGGGAACCCCAGCCAGGCCGGCACATGGGGCTTTTGCAGGAAACTCAGGAAACTCTCGCCCTGCAACTCGGCCATCGTGGCATTGAGCAGCCTGGAGATAGCCGGGTTGGCGTACTGGATCACGCTGCCCTCGCCCACCACCAGAATCCCTTCGGCGGCGTTGTCCAATACCGAGGCATTGAAGGCGCGGGCGGCCTCCAGGTCATGGCTCAACCGCTGCAGCTCACGGCGATTACGCTGATGTTCCAGCAGTGCCTGTACCTTGGGCTTGAGAATATGCGGGTCGAAGGGTTTGAACAGGTAGTCGATCGCACCGCTGGCGTAGCCCTGGAGCACCGCGTCGGGGGACTGGGCATTGGCCGAGAGAAAGATGATCGGCGTCATGCTCGTGCGCTGGCTGCCGCGCATCAGACGGGCCACCTCGAAGCCATCCATACCGGGCATCCGCACGTCCAGCAACACCAGGTCGACGTCATGCTCCAGCAGCAACTCCAGGGCCTGCAAACCGGAAGTCGCGGTAATCACTCGCCAGTCTTCACGCTGTAACACGGCACGCATGCTGACGAGATTTTCCGGGTAGTCATCGACCACCAGGAGAACTGAACTACCGTCGCCGAGGTTTGAAGCGCAATCCATGCTACGTCTCTTCCTTAAGGAACTGCACCGGTCACTTCGGGTACTCAAAACCGGACAAATAATGAGGCCTCACTCTAGCCCCGGGAATATAAAAGCAGAAGTAACGTCGGTGCCATCATCGCGCCAAACCCCGGGAAGCCGACTAACGGTAAGGCGCTACAGCCCGCGTACCATGGGCAACATGGCTTTTTGGCATTCCTCTGACGCCAATAAATCGCCAGCCAGCGTTTAACAAGTGGGTTAACACCACCTATAAAGAACCTGTGCAGCCCTCGGGCTAAAGCGTTCACCCCTCGTCAAAAGGCCAACACCATGATCGACCTTTCCACCTGGAACCTGAGCATTCCGGTCGGCTCCCCGCCCACGACCATCGAAACCCCGAAGCTGCTCAGCGGCTTCAATGACCAGTACTTCCAGGCCGAAGGCAGCGATGTGCAGTTCTGGACGCCCGTCACCGGCACCCGCACCGAAAACGCCATCTACCCGCGCAGCGAACTGCGCGAAACCTACGCCGACGGGCGCCTGCGCAACTGGACCTACCCCGAGGCCGACAACTTCCTGCGCGCCACGCTCACCGTCAACCAGGTGCCGTCCAGCGGCAAGGTCGTGATCGGCCAGATCCATGCCTATGACAGCCAGAAACCCCTGATCAAGCTGGAGTACCAATTCAAGGAAAAAACCCAGACCGGCAACATCGTCGCCAAAGTGCGCATGCGCCCGGATGAATCCGAAAGCAGGGTCATCACGGTCGCCTCCAACGTGCCCCTGGAGAAGAGCTTTACCTATGTGATCAACCTCAACAAGGCCGGATTGCTCAGCGTGAACGCGGCCGACAGCGAGTGGAATGATCGCATCGGCGCGGCCTGGGGCGACAAGCCGCTGTACTTCAAGGCGGGGGTGTATGTGCAGGACAACAGTGGGGACAGCAAGGAGGGGGCACGGGTGACGTTTGCCAAGTTGGATATTGATCACGAGTAAAACGGATCGGCCCAGCGTATGCAGGCAAGGTCCGATAAACCAAGGGACCGTTCCCAGGCCTTGAAGCCACTGCAGTCCACCTGTGGGAGGGGGCTTGACCCCGATAGCGGTGGGCCAGCCGCCGACTGTGCATGCTGACACTCCGCAATCGGGGGCAAGCCCCCTCCCACAGTTGTCCTGCCTGGCCTGAGAGGCCGGTGTTCGTCCTACAGTACCGTTGCGGCCAGACAGATGGCCGCTTATAGTTCGCTCCGTCGCTGGCATTGATCGGCGACAGGGTTTCGCAGCCCTACAGAGTTAATTCCGCATCCGTCAAAACAGCCCAGGCTCCCAGCCGAAGGTCGTCTTTGTTATGGCGGCTGTGCGTGGGAGACCTTCGGGTCTGCCGGGTCTTAACTCCTCGGTCTGCGAACCCGCGTACAGCTGCCACCCAATTTGTTTCGCAGCAAACGGTGGCTATTCTTCTTTCGAGTTAAGGATTTGCCATGAACAACCAACTTCCGCCCCGCCGTTTTTATCCCTGCACTGAGTCCGCGACCGATTCGCCCGTTCTCTTGATAGACAGCAACGCCCCACTGCTAGACCTCCACGCCTGCCTGCGCGAACGCCTCAACGCCGCCCTCGAACACCTCAACCTCATGGCCTGCTCCAGCCTGCCGGACTTCGCCGAGCGCGACCTGAACAACGCGGCCAATACCGCACGCATTCTGGTGCAGGATGTGAGTGATGTGTTTCGAGTGATTGAACAGCGTGGTTTCGATACGCCCCACGCCGCCTGATCAAACCCAAGGCAAAAAAAAGCCCGCATCGCTGCGGGCTTCCTTAGTTAAACGCTTAAGACTCAGTTCACCTTAGCGTTCAACTCACCCTTCAAATACCGCTGATACATAGCCTCCAAAGAAATCGGCTTGATCTTCGAAGCATTACCGGCGGTACCAAATGCTTCATAACGCGCGATACACACATCACGCATCGCGGTCACGGTCGCACCGAAGAATTTACGCGGGTCGAATTCGCTCGGGTTGGTGGCCATGAGGCGACGCATCGCACCGGTGGAGGCCAGGCGCAGGTCGGTGTCGATGTTGACCTTGCGCACGCCGTACTTGATGCCTTCGACGATTTCTTCAACCGGTACGCCGTAGGTTTCCTTGATGTCGCCGCCGTACTGGTTGATGATCGCCAGCCACTCTTGCGGTACCGAGGAAGAGCCGTGCATCACCAGGTGGGTGTTGGGGATGCGTTTGTGGATTTCCTTGATACGATCAATCGCCAGCACGTCGCCGGTAGGCGGCTTGGTGAACTTGTAGGCGCCGTGGCTGGTGCCGATGGCGATGGCCAGGGCGTCGACCTGGGTCTTCTTGACGAAGTCCGCAGCCTCTTCCGGATCGGTCAGCATCTGGCTGTGGTCGAGCACGCCTTCGGCGCCGATGCCGTCTTCTTCACCGGCCATGCCGGTTTCCAGGGAGCCCAGGCAGCCCAGTTCGCCTTCCACCGACACGCCGCAGGCGTGAGCCATGGCCACGGTTTGCTGGGTCACGCGTACGTTGTATTCGTAATCGGTCGGGGTCTTGCCGTCTTCGCCCAGGGAGCCGTCCATCATCACCGAGCTGAAGCCCAGTTGGATGGAGCGCTGGCACACGTCAGGGCTGGTGCCGTGGTCCTGGTGCATGCACACCGGGATATGCGGGAATTCTTCGATGGCGGCAAGGATCAGGTGGCGCAGGAACGGCGCGCCGGCGTATTTGCGGGCACCGGCCGAAGCCTGGACGATCACGGGGGAGTCGGTCTTGTCAGCGGCTTCCATGATGGCGCGCATCTGCTCAAGGTTGTTGACGTTAAAGGCTGGGACGCCGTAGCCGAACTCGGCTGCGTGGTCCAGCATTTGACGCATGCTGATAAGTGCCATTGTGTTGTCTCTCCCGATCGAGGGTCGTTAATCGTGCAAGCCTGCCGTAGCGGCGGCTGCTATTCAAGTTATTGCAGATCAAGGGGTTGAGCTTGAGCTGCTGAATCGTTATTGCTGGTGTAGCCGACTCAAATTCCAAGTTGAAACCGAATCAATGTGGGAGGGGGCTTGCTCCCGATAGCGGTCAGCCTGACACCCAAGTGCTGGCTGACACGCCGCAATCGGGGGCAAGCCCCCTCCCACATTTGGATCTCATCTCATGACAGATCTCAGTTGGCCTTGCAGCCGCGCCCAATCAAATCATCCGTGGCCACCCAATACACCAGGCCTTCCTCACCCTTGGTGTGAAAGGCCAGCTGGCCGTCGCTGTACAGCGCGCCCGATGCCGCCACGTCCTGCTTGAGGCGGTAGACCTGGTCCGAACCACCGAGACGTACATCCACCTCGCTGCGGTCCTGATTGACAAAGCGCCAGTTGACCTCGGCCTTGCTGTCGCAGGTCCAGGTGGTCCACTTGTCTGCAGGCTCTGCCTTGTCGAACATGCTCATGCTGCTGCAACCGGCCAACAAGGCCAGGGTTGCCAGGGCGAAAACGCCTTTCATTGCCAATCCTCGCAGGGCGACCAGGGGCCGCCGTTGCTGTGGGTTAGTGGATCAGACCCGTCATGGGCAACCCTGTTCCTGACCGTTGGGCGCGGAGTCGTATTTCTCCAGCCGTTCGTTGCCGATGCGCTTGTTGATCACCGGCATGGTCTCGGCTTGCCAGTCAGCCTGGTAGCAGCTTTTTTTAAGCGGTGCCGAGGCCTTTTCCGCCTCGGGCGCCGCACTCGGCGTGCTGCCGCAGCCGGCCAACAGGCCCGCTGTGATCACCAGTGCCAACGACTTGATCATGGGAACGCTCCTTTTCCTGATCACGCGCGCCTTAACCCTTGGCCCGGGTTTCCAGCACTTCCACGGCCGGCAGTACCTTGCCCTCGACGAATTCAAGGAACGCACCGCCACCGGTAGAAATGTAGGAGATCTGATCAGCAACGCCATATTTATCGATGGCCGCCAGGGTGTCACCGCCGCCGGCGATGGAAAATGCGGAGCTTTCAGCAATGGCTTTGGCCAATACTTTGGTGCCATTGCCGAATTGGTCGAATTCGAAGACGCCGACCGGGCCATTCCACAGGATGGTCTGGGAAGCTTTCAACAGTTCAGCGAAGTTGGCTGCGGTTTGCGGGCCGATGTCCAGGATCATGTCGTCGTCG
The DNA here is from genome assembly GCF_900004965.1 of Pseudomonas sp. 44 R 15. Taxonomy (NCBI): domain Bacteria; kingdom Pseudomonadati; phylum Pseudomonadota; class Gammaproteobacteria; order Pseudomonadales; family Pseudomonadaceae; genus Pseudomonas; species Pseudomonas sp. 44 R 15. Next base: position 10,849 of record NZ_CVTU01000053.1, on the reverse strand, counting down.
GCCACGTCAGCGATCAGCTTGACGGTCGCTTCGGCGCTTTCAGCGAATTCCTTGGCGACCACCACGTCCACCGGCATCGGCACGCTGACTTTGGCGGCGATGGCGCGGGCGGTGTCCAGCAGGTCCGGCTCGTACAGGGACTTGCCCACCGGGTGACCCGCTGCAGCCAGGAAGGTGTTGGCGATGCCGCCGCCGACGATCAACTGGTTGCAGATCTGGCTGAGGCTGTTGAGCACGTCCAGCTTGGTGGAGACCTTGGAACCCGCGACGATGGCGGCCATCGGTTGTGCCGGAGCGCCCAGGGCCTTGCCCAACGCATCCAGCTCAGCCGCCAGCAGCGGGCCGGCCGCCGCGACCTTGGCGAACTTGGCCACGCCGTGGGTCGAACCTTCGGCGCGGTGGGCGGTGCCAAAGGCGTCCATCACGAACACGTCGCACAATGCTGCGTACTGCTGGGCCAGTTCGTCGCTGTTCTTTTTCTCGCCCTTGTTGAAGCGCACGTTTTCGAACAGCACGATGTCGCCGGCTTTCACGTCCACGCCACCCAGGTAATCTGCGACCAACGGCACGTCACGGCCCAGGGCCTTGCTCAGGTACTCGGCGACCGGCTTGAGGCTGTTTTCGGCGGAAAACTCGCCTTCGGTCGGGCGGCCCAGGTGGGAGCAGACCATCACGGCCGCGCCTTTTTCCAGGGCCAGCTTGATGGTCGGCAGCGAGGCCAGGATTCGCGCATCGCTGGTGACAACACCGTCCTTGACTGGGACGTTGAGGTCTTCGCGAATCAGTACGCGCTTACCTTGCAGATCGAGGTCGGTCATCTTCAACACGGTCATGGGTCGCAGTTCCTGAGTTACTGTTGAGGTTGTTTAGCGGCGATGTGCAGATAGTGTTCTGCCACATCAAGCATGCGGTTGGCAAAGCCCCATTCGTTGTCGAACCAGGCCAGGATGTTCACCAGCCTCGGGCCGGAAACGCGGGTCTGGCTGGCATCGACAATGGCCGAATGCGGGTCATGGTTGAAATCACAACTGGCGTGCGGCAACTCGGTGTAAGCCAGCAGGCCTTTGAGCGGGCCGCGGGTGGCGGCGTCGCGCAGGATCCGGTTGACCTCCGTCGCATCGGTGTCGCTGACGGTTTGCAGGGTGATGTCCAGGCAAGACACATTCACCGTCGGCACCCGTACGGCTTTGGCCTGGATTCGTCCGGCAAGTTCCGGCAACAGTCGCTCGATGCCGCGGGCCAAGCCGGTGGACACCGGAATCACCGACTGGAATGCCGAGCGCGTGCGGCGCAGGTCTTCATGATGATAGGCGTCGATCACCGGCTGGTCGTTCATTGCCGAGTGAATCGTGGTGATCGACACGTAATCGATGCCGATCGCCTGATCCAGCAGGCGCAACAACGGCACGCTGCAGTTGGTGGTGCACGACGCATTGGACACCAGCAGCTCAGCGCCGGTCAGGCAATCCTGGTTGATGCCGTAGACGATGGTGGCGTCGACATCGGCCTCGCTGGCCATCGGCTGGGAAAACAGCACGCGCGGTGCGCCGGCGTCGAGAAAACGCTGGCCGTCGGCACGGGTGTTATAGACACCGGAACACTCCAGCACCAGGTCGACGCCCAGTGCTTTCCAGTCGATGCCTTCAGGGGTGGCGCTGCGCAAGACCTGCACGCAGCTGCCATTAATATGCAGACAATCACCTTCGATCCGCACTTCGCCGGGGAAACGGCCGTGGGTGGAGTCAAAGCGTGTCAGGTATTCGATGCTGGCCATGTCGGCCAGATCGTTGATCGCGACAATTTCAAACCCGGCCGCCGCCCCTCGCTCGAACAGCGCACGCAAGACGCAACGACCAATGCGGCCGTAGCCGTTGAGTGCAACTTTGTAGGGACGCGGTTGGGGCATGGGGTTCTCGCATTGTGGGCGACACAAACTGTAGGAGCGAGCTTGCTCGCGAAGAACTTGAGAGCGCCGCGTTAAACCAGAAACGCTGCGTTATCGTTGACGATCTTCGCGAGCAAGCTCGCTCCTACAGTAGAGGCGGTGGCCAGTGGGCCACCGCGTTAGCGCCTTAGTCTTCCAGCAGTTCTTCAGCCTGACCCAGAATGTTTTCCAGGGTGAAACCGAACTCTTCGAACAACGCTGGCGCCGGCGCCGACTCACCGTAGGTGGTCATGCCGATCACGCGGCCTTCCAGGCCCACGTACTTGTACCAGTAGTCAGCGTGGGCCGCTTCGACAGCGATACGCGCGCTGACCTGCAACGGCAGTACCGATTGCTTGTAGCCGGCGTCCTGGGCTTCGAACACGCTGGTGCAAGGCATGGACACAACGCGAACGTTGCGGCCCTGCGCAGTCAGCTTGTCGTAGGCCTGGACGGTCAGGCCCACTTCGGAACCGGTGGAGATCAGGATCAGTTCCGGCTCGCCGATGCAGTCCTTGAGCACATAACCACCACGGCTGATATCGGCGATCTGCGCGTCGGTCCGCACCTGGTGCTGCAGGTTCTGACGCGAGAAGATCAGCGCCGAAGGGCCGTCCTTGCGCTCGATGGCGTGCTTCCAGGCCACGGCGGATTCCACCGCGTCGGCGGGGCGCCAGCAATCCAGGTTCGGCGTGGTGCGCAGGCTGGTCAGTTGCTCGACCGGCTGGTGCGTCGGGCCGTCTTCACCCAGGCCGATGGAGTCGTGGGTGTACACATGGATCACACGCTTCTTCATCAGCGCGGCCATGCGTACGGCGTTACGCGCGTATTCCATGAACATCAGGAAGGTCGCGCCGTAAGGCACCAGGCCACCGTGCAGGGACACGCCGTTCATGATGGCGCTCATGCCGAACTCACGCACGCCGTAGTACATGTAGTTACCGCTGGCGTCTTCAGCCGACACGCCTTTGCAGCCTTTCCACAGGGTCAGGTTGGAGCCGGCCAGGTCGGCCGAACCGCCGAGGAACTCCGGCAGCAACGGACCGAAGGCGTTCAGGGTGTTCTGGCTGGCTTTACGGCTGGCGATGGTCTCGCCCTTGGCCGCGACTTCGGCGATGTAGGCCGAGGCTTTTTCCGAGAAGTCGGCAGGCAGGTCACCGGCCAGGCGGCGTACCAGTTCATTGGCCAGCTCCGGGAATTCGGCGGAGTAGGCAGCGAAACGCTGGTCCCACTCGGCTTCGGCGGCCAGGCCTTTTTCCTTGGCATCCCATTCGGCGTAGATATCGGCCGGGATTTCAAACGGGCCGTGGGTCCACTTCAGCGCTTCACGGGTCAGGGCGATTTCCGCGTCACCCAGTGGGGCGCCGTGGCAGTCTTCCTTGCCTTGCTTGTTCGGCGAACCGAAACCGATGGTGGTCTTGCAGCAGATCAGGGTCGGCTGCGCGCTCTTGCGGGCGGTGTCGATGGCGATCTTGATTTCTTCCGGATCGTGACCGTCGACGTTGCGGATTACCTGCCAGTTGTAGGCTTCGAAACGCTTGGGGGTGTCATCGGTGAACCAGCCTTCGACTTCGCCGTCGATGGAGATGCCGTTGTCATCGTAGAAGGCAATCAGCTTGCCCAGGCCCAGCGTGCCGGCCAGGGAGGCGACTTCGTGGGAAATGCCTTCCATCATGCAGCCATCACCCAGGAACACATAGGTGTGGTGGTCGACGATGTCATGGCCGGGGCGGTTGAACTGCGCGCCCAGGACTTTTTCCGCCAGCGCGAAGCCGACAGCGTTGGCCAGGCCCTGGCCCAGGGGACCGGTGGTGGTCTCGACGCCTGGGGTGTAGCCGAATTCCGGGTGGCCGGGGGTGCGGCTGTGCAGTTGACGGAAGCTTTTCAAGTCGTCGATGGTGACGTCATAGCCGGTCAGGTGCAGCAGCGAATAGATCAACATCGAGCCGTGGCCGTTGGACAGCACGAAGCGGTCGCGGTCGGCGAACGACGGGTTGCTCGGGTTGTGTTTCAGGTAGTCACGCCAAAGTACCTCGGCGATATCCGCCATGCCCATCGGGGCACCGGGATGGCCGCTGTTGGCTTTTTGCACGGCATCCATGCTGAGGGCACGAATGGCGTTGGCACGCTCACGACGGCTGGGCATCGCTGATCTCCTGGGGGCTTGAATAAGGAAACGGAAAAAAGGACCGGCATTTTCCCTCAGCCACCGCCTGCGGGCAATGACAGATAGTCACTTGAGCAGGTTTTTCCCGCGGTTTGCGCGCCGATCCCTTGCACAATTGCGCTGCGGGTTCGTCTAAAGGCAATAGCGGCTGCTTATAACCGCCACTTATCGATCAATATCAAAACTTTTTGATATTGACCTTGCGGCAAGTACCACCCGTCTCTAGACTGCTGGCCTTATGAACCTACCCGTGCCCTCCCTGCTTCCCGCCGACAGCGATGAACTGGCAGCTCTTTGCAAGGCTGCGGGTGATCCGTTGCGCTTGAACGTATTGCGCGCACTGGCCAATGATTCATTCGGGGTACTGGAACTGGCGCAGATCTTCGCCATCGGCCAGTCCGGCATGAGCCATCATTTGAAGGTACTGGCCCAGGCCGACCTGGTGGCCACTCGCCGCGAAGGCAATGCGATTTTTTACCGCCGCGCCCTGCCCCACACCGAGTTGCTCGGCGGCAAATTGCACGCGGCGCTGCTCGAAGAAGTCGACAACCTGGGCCTGCCCGGCGCTGTGCAAGCGCGGATCGCCCAGGTGCATGGGCAACGTGCTGCCGCCAGCCAGGACTTTTTCTCCCGGGTCGCCGACAAGTTTCGTGCCCAGCAGGACCTGATCGCCGGCTTGCCCCAGTACCGCGAAAGCGTACTGGCGCTGTTGGACAAGCTGAGCTTCAGTGATAAGGCCACGGCCTTGGAAGTGGGCCCTGGCGACGGCGGTTTTCTGCCGGACCTGGCGCGACGCTTCGGGCAGGTGACGGCACTGGACAACAGCCCGGCGATGCTCGAACTGGCCCGCCAGTTGTGTGAGCGCGAAGCGTTGGCCAATGTCAGCCTGCAACTGGCCGACGCCTTGAGTGACACTAGCCTGCAGGCCGATTGCGTGGTGCTGAACATGGTCTTGCACCATTTCGCCGCCCCGGCCGATGCGCTCAGGCAAATGGCCGGGCTGTTGCACCCCGGCGGTAGCCTGCTGGTGACGGATTTATGCAGCCACAACCAGAATTGGGCCAAGGAGGCCTGCGGTGATCTCTGGCTGGGTTTTGAACAGGACGATCTGGCCCGTTGGGCCACCGCTGCGGGACTCGTTCCCGGGGAAAGCCTCTATGTAGGTTTACGTAATGGTTTCCAGATTCAGGTCCGCCATTTTCAGCGACCGGCTGGCGACACTCACCATCGGTAAATATCAGGAAAACATCGAGATGAGCGAATACTCCCTTTTCACCTCCGAGTCCGTGTCTGAAGGGCATCCGGACAAAATCGCCGACCAGATTTCTGACGCGGTGCTGGACGCCATCATTGCTGAAGACAAGTTCGCCCGTGTGGCGTGCGAGACTCTGGTGAAAACGGGCGTGGCGATCATCGCCGGCGAAGTCACCACCACGGCCTGGGTCGATCTGGAACAGATCGTGCGCGACGTGATCACCGACATCGGCTACACCAGCTCCGACGTGGGCTTTGACGGCGCGACCTGCGGCGTGATGAACATCATCGGCAAGCAGTCCCCCGACATCAACCAGGGCGTCGACCGCGCCAAGCCTGAAGATCAGGGCGCCGGCGACCAGGGCCTGATGTTCGGCTACGCCAGCAATGAAACCGACGTGCTGATGCCTGCGCCTATCACCTTCTCCCACCAGTTGGTGCAGCGCCAGGCCGAAGCGCGCAAATCCGGGCTGTTGCCATGGCTGCGCCCGGACGCCAAGTCCCAGGTCACCTGCCGCTACGACGGCGGCAAAGTGGTCGGTATCGACGCCGTCGTACTGTCCACCCAGCACAACCCGGACGTTTCCTACAAAGACCTGCGCGAAGGCGTGATGGAGCTGATCGTCAAGCACGTGCTGCCGGCCGAACTGCTCACCAAGGACACCCAGTTCCATATCAACCCGACCGGCCAGTTCATCATCGGTGGCCCGGTAGGCGACTGCGGCCTGACCGGTCGCAAGATCATCGTCGACAGCTACGGCGGCATGGCCCGCCACGGCGGTGGTGCATTTTCGGGCAAAGACCCGTCCAAGGTTGACCGTTCCGCCGCCTACGCCGGTCGCTACGTGGCCAAGAACATCGTCGCCGCAGGCCTGGCCGAGCGTTGCGAGATCCAGGTGTCCTACGCCATTGGCGTAGCCCAGCCGACGTCCATCTCGCTGAATACCTTCGGTACCGGCAAGATCAGCGATGACAAGATCGTCAAGTTGGTGCGTGAGATTTTCGACCTGCGCCCTTACGCGATCACCACCATGCTCGACCTGCTGCACCCGATGTACAAGGAAACCGCAGCCTACGGCCACTTCGGCCGTACCCCTGCGCAGAAAACGGTCGGCGACGACACCTTCACCACCTTCACCTGGGAAAAAACCGACCGCGCCAACGACCTGCGGACCGCTGCCGGCCTGTAATCGCTCGCGGCCGCCAAAGCCCCGCCGGGTTCGCCCGGCGGGGCTTTTTTGTTTCTCAAAGGTTGCAACAAAATCGTTGAAACCACGGCCGAAGTCGACGCGGGCCAGCAAAAGCGCGGAGCCGAGACGGATAACAACGACGCGCCGCACGCGTGGGGCGGCCTGTTCACCCAAGCAGAAACACCCGGTAAAAAGCCCCGCTCGGTCGGGGCTTTTTTGTGGCCGTGCCGATCACTTAGGCTGAGCACCCTTTTCGAGCAAGGATGCTCACGATGCGTCTGTTGATGATTTTCCTGATCAGCTTTCTAGCGTGCCGGGCCTGGGCCGAAGACTGCCCCGATGATGTCCGAGCGCAAATCGACACGTTGGCCAGGCAGGTCAGCCAATGGGATGACGCCTACCACCGACAGGGTCAATCTCCCGTCAGCGATGAACTGTACGACCAGGCCCGGCGTCGCCTGGCCCATTGGCGCAAATGCGCGCTGCAACCCACACCCAGGGCTGACAACCCGCTGGCAAGCGCTCGTGGCACAGTCCGCCATCCGGTCGCCCATACCGGGCTGGAGAAGCTGTTGGACGCATCCGAAGTGGGTGATTGGCTCAGCACCCGACAGGAGGTCTGGATTCAACCCAAGGTCGACGGCGTCGCCGTGACCCTGGTGTATCGCAAAGGCCGATTGCACCAACTCATCAGCCGCGGCGACGGCCTGCTCGGTCACGATTGGTCCGCTGGCGCACGCAGAATCCCGGGTATCGTCCAGCAACTGTCGGAGCCGGTCGATGCGGTACTGCAAGGCGAGCTCTACTGGCGCCTCGACGGCCACGTACAGTCCGCACAGGGCGGGCTCAACGCGCGCAGTAAAGTGGCTGGCTTGATGAACCGACGGCAATTGAGCGACACCGAGGCAGGCGGGATCGGGCTGTTCGTGTGGGCCTGGCCCGAGGGCCCGGCCAGCTTCACCGAGCGCCTGGCCACGCTGGCGCGGTGGGGGTTTACCGACAGCCAGCGGTATAGCCAGTCCATCGCCAGCATCAGCGATGCCGCGCGTTGGCGTCTGCATTGGTACAACCATCCGCTGCCGTTCGCCAGCGATGGCGTGGTGTTGCATCAGGCGGCGCGCGCGCCGGCCAAACGCTGGAAAGCCAGCGCACCCTACTGGGCCGTGGCCTGGAAGTACCCGGTGAGCAAGGCGTTGGCGCTGGTGCGCAAGGTGCAGTTCAGGATCGGGCGTACCGGGCGTATCACACCGATTCTCGAACTGGACCCCGTGTGGCTGGATGATCGGCAAATCAGGCGGGTCAGCGCAGGCTCGCTGAAAAACTGGCAAAACCTGGACATCCGTCCCGGCGACCAGGTGTCCATCAGCCTGGCCGGCCAGGTCATTCCCCGGCTCGATGAGGTGGTCCTGCGCAACAAGACCCGGGTGGAAGTGCCGGTGCCCGATACTCGCGACTTTCATGCCTTGAGTTGTTGGCAACTGGACCCTGGTTGCGAGGAGCAACTGCTCTCGCGCCTCACCTGGCTGAGCAGCAACCAGGGCCTGGCCTTGCCCCATATGGGGCGTGAGACCTGGAACGTATTGATCCAGGCCGGTCTAATCGCAGGCTTTCTCGATTGGTTGACCCTGGATGCGGCAGAGCTTGCTAACATTGATGGCTTCGGCGAACGCACCCGTACGCGGGTGCTCGACAGTATTCACAGCGCCCGCAAACGGCCTTTTGCACAATGGCTCAAAGCATTGGGGGTGCCGCCCGCGGCGCGCAACAACCTGCAGGGCGACTGGCATACGCTGGTCGCCAAAGACACCCAAGCCTGGCTGGCCTCTGACGGCATCGGCCCGGGACGCGCAGCGCAACTGAGCGCTTTTTTCCGCGACCCGCAGGTACAGGCATTGGCTGAAATATTACATGGCGCCGGCATAGACGGTTTTTGAAACCGGCCCGGCCCTCTGATTGCTACCTTGGAGCCCTTATATGAAATTTCTTGCCCCTCTTGCGTTACTCACCTTTGCAAGCTTCACGACCACGCCGCTGCTGGCCGCCGACGAAGCCCCCCAACTGACAGGCTGCGCCGCCAAGCGCCAAGCCATCAGTACCCAGATCGAACAGGCCAAGGCCCATGGCAACAGCGCCCAACAGGCCGGGCTGGAAAAAGCCCTGAGCGAGGTCACCGCCAACTGCACTGACGCATCGCTGAAGAAAGAGCGCGAAAACAAGGTGCTCGATGCCAAGCACGAAGTCAGCCGCCGTCAAGCCGACCTCGACAAGGCCATGAAAAAAGGCGATGCGGACAAGATCAACAAGCGCAAGGACAAGCTCGCCGAATCGCGCAAAGAGTTGCAGGATGCGGTGGAAGAACTCGACCAGTAAAACCGGTCAATGGTCCCGGAACTGCTTATGGCAAGCGCTGCAGGCATCTTCGACTTTCTGCACCGCAGGTTGAAGGCTGCCGGCCTTATAGGGCTGGACGCGGCTTGCGGTCACCAATTCACCGGTGGCCGCTTCAAGGTCGCGAGCCAGTTGCTGGAATTGCGCCTGCTTTTGCCACACTTCGTCCCTGGCACTGGTGTGGTCGTCTTCACGTACGCTCGGGAAGTGCTGCCAGGGTTCATGGGCCAACACGTCCAGCTTGACCGCGCCGTCGGCAAACCGGGCGCCGTCGAACGGGATACGCCCGCGCAACATGCCACCCAGGTCTTCGCTGGTCTTGAGCATCTGCTTGAAGATCGCCTTGCGCTGGCCCAGGGGCGAATTGGGGTCAACACCGCCGCAGGCGGACAAGGCCAGGCAGGCCAGCACTACAACCGTCATATGTTTAAAAGTCATGGTGGCTCAGGGTCACGGGAAACGGCGGCCAGTATCCCCGCCTCGTCCGCAAAGACCAATAGCCCTATTAATAATAAGGGTTGCCCAACGCGATAAAGCCCGGGCAATCGCTTCAGGAATTACGTACATGAATGACAATTGGAAACTCTGGAGCCGCCTGGTGTGGGCTCTGCCGATGATCGCGCTGCTGGCCGGCTGCGACCTGGGCAAGGACGCGGGCAAAGAGCCCGCCAAAGAAGAAGCCGCCAAACCCCATGCCGTCGCCACTTACGTGAGCGCGCCGTGGGAGGCGCTGCCGTCTGTTTCCGACAGCGATCTGCTGGCGGGTTTCGAATCCTGGCGCAGTGCCTGCCAGCGCCTCAAGGCCGACCCGGTCTGGGGGGCGACTTGCGCAGCCGCAGCCGGCGTGCCGGGCGATGCCGTGACGGTTCGCGGGTTCCTCAAGGAGCGCCTGGATGTATTTGGCCTGCGTTCAGCCGACAACACGCCGAACGGCCTGATCACCGGCTACTACGAGCCGGTCTACCCCGGCAGCCTCACCGAAACCGCCACCGCCCATGTGCCGGTGTATGGCGTGCCGGACGACCTGATTATCGTCAACCTGGAAGCAATCTACCCGGAACTCAAGGGCAAACGCCTGCGCGGTCGCCTGGAGGGCCGCGTGCTCAAGCCATATGACGATGCCGGCACCCTCAACGGCCAAGGCTCGAGCGCCAAGCCGATCGCCTGGCTGACCGACCCGATGGACCTGCAGTTCCTGCAGATCCAGGGCTCCGGGCGTATTCAACTGGCCGATGGTCGTCAACTGCGCGTGGGTTATGCCGACCAGAACGGCTATCCCTATCGCCCTATCGGTCGCTGGCTGGTCGAGCAGGGCGAGCTGAAAAAGGAAGACGTGAGCATGGCCGCCATCAGCGCCTGGGCCAAGGCGCACCCGCAACGCATCCCCGAACTGCTGGCGAGCAACCCCAGCTACGTGTTCTTCAGCGCCCGCCCCGACAGCAATGAAGGGCCGCGCGGCTCGCTGAACGTGCCCTTGACGGCGGGATACAGCGTAGCGGTTGACCGCAAGGTGATTCCGCTGGGGAGCCTGTTGTGGCTGTCCACCACCAAACCCGACGGCTCACCGATCGCCAGACCCGTCGCAGCCCAAGACACCGGCGGCGCCATTACCGGAGAAGTACGCGCAGATTTGTTCTGGGGCACAGGCGAAGCAGCAGGCGAGTTGGCGGGGAACATGAAGCAGCAGGGACAGATCTGGATGCTATGGCCCAAGGGTACGCCGCTGCCGCACGTGCCGGATGCCCCCGCGGGCACCTGACAGCCATAGGTATCGACACAACGCGGTAGCACCCAACGCTAACCACGATGCGAAGCGAGTCGCCCTTGATCTGGCTTTTGATCTTGATCTTAGGCGCCCCGTTAAACCACGCTGGCCGAACGCAGGCTTGAATCCGTGGGCAACCCGGCAGGACGCCGGGTTAGCCG
>NZ_CVTU01000052.1:0-28390 GCF_900004965.1 Pseudomonas sp. 44 R 15 | reverse complement strand
TGAACTGGCCTAATGCTCCCGGACACCTCTTAAGGGCGATATGATTCGCCCAATCAGGAGGTTTCATGCAAGAGCGAAAGACCTACACCCGCGAGTTCAAGCAACGTGCTGTAAGCATGGTACTTGATGATAACTGCTCAGTTCCTGACGTCTGTGCGTCGATGGAGGTTGGCCCCACGGCTCTGCGCCGTTGGATTGAGCAGGTTCGCAAAGAGCGTCAGAAAGGGCAGCCAGTGGCAGGTACTAAGGCAATCAGCGATGAACAGCGAGAGCTTCAACAGCTGCGAGCCAAGGTCAAGCGCCTGGAGACCGAGGCTGAAATCTTAAAAAAGGCTACGGCTCTCTTGATGTCGGATCCCGATCGTTTTTCCTGATCGAGGAGCTGAGAGAGTCGAGTTCGTATCCGATCTGCCTGCTTTGCAGTGCGCTGGGCGTTTCCCGCAGCGCGTTTTATGACTGGCTTAAGCGTCGCTCAGTGCCGAATACCAAGCGTGACGCGCTCAGAGCAAAAGTTGCGCAATTGCATGACGAAAGCCGGGGAAGTGCAGGCGCGCGGATGATCTCTCAGCACTTGAAAGCCCAGCAGATCAAGGTGGGACGGCATCTGGCCGGAAAACTCATGGCGGAGGCAAATCTGGCCAGCAGACAGCGCCGCCGCCATCAGTATCGCTCTAGAGGCGTCGAAGCATTTGTGGCCAAGAATCTGCTCGAGCGTAACTTCGAGCCAACCGCAATCAATCAGGCCTGGTGCGGCGACGTTACCAGCCTGATGGTTGGTAAACGTTGGTATCACTTGGCAGCGGTCATTGATCTGTTCGCCCGCCGAATCGTTGGCTGGGCGTTTTCCCTGATCAACGACGCCAACCTGGTTAGCAAGGCGCTGAGAATGGCGGTGGAGGTTCGAGGCAAACATGCAGGCTTGATGTTTCATTCGGATCAAGGCAGCCAATACACCAGCCAGCTCTTTCAGTCCGAGCTGCTGGAGCATGGAATAACGCAAAGCATGAGCCGCAGAGGGCAATGCTGGGACAACGCGCCAACAGAGCGTTTCTTCGGGACGCTTAAATCAGAGTGGGTGCCCAATAAGGGCTACACCACAGTTGAAGAAGCCAGGCGGGATATGACCAGCTTCTTCATGCGATACAACCGAATCAGGCTCCACAGCTACAACAACTACCTGTCGCCAATAGCCATGGAGCAAAAAGCGGCATAAACACCGTAATCGGTGTCCGGGATTACTTGACCAGTTCAAGCCCCCTCCCACAGGGGCCCGCGTGGTACCTAAAAGTTGTGTAGATACTCACGCCCGTCCCACATTTGAATGGTGTTTGGCTTCAAAGTCCCCGGTACTTTTCGTTGAGCGCATACAGGATCGCGCAGGTCTCGGCATCCAGGCGACCGGCATAATCGCGCGCCCGAAAGTGCATCTGAAACGCCCGGGTGCGCTGTTCAAAGGCCTGGCGATTCCACGCCGGTTTGTAGCCATAGCGCTGAAACGCCCGCTCGACTTCCACTTCCGGCGGCAACCCCATGTAAAACCGCCGTTGGTACATCGCCCGGGTGGCTTCGTCAAACCAGGCGCCTACCCCGGCCTCATGCAGGCAGCGCCAGGGTAGCCGGGGGCCCGGGTCGCTCTTGCGCCAGTACGCCACATCCGAATGCCCGAGAATATCGACCGGGCCGATGTGCGGGTAGCGCTCGAGGATGTCGCGCATCAACGCAATCAACACCTGCACCTGTTCCTCGCGATACGCGGGAAACGTGAACACGCCTTTGTCGTCACGCGCCAGGTTGACGATTTCGATGCCGATCGCGCGACTGTTGAGGTTATCCCGCCCGCCCCAATGGCTCGCCCCGGCATGCCAGGCACGCTTGTCCTCGCCCACCAGGCGAAACACGCGCAGTTCGTCATAGCCGGCGGCGCGATAGGCCGGTTCATCGGGATCGGGCAGCAGGTAGTGAGCGCTGACCCCATTCTGCGTCAGGGTGCGCAAGGATGATTCAAAGGGCGCAGCCGTATAGTGCAGGATCACCTGCGCCACGGGCTCGCCGTTACGTTCGTTGAAATCCCGGGCAGGGAAACTGGTATCGATGACCAACATAAGATCCGTCCTTTTCAATACGGGCCGAATCATTCGGCCCTTTCAAGCGCAAAAAAATTACCGCCATCCTGACGATTTGCAGGTCAGGCGAGCGGTAATTATTTGGCACTTGCAGAAAAGCGATCAGCGTCGCAACGGCATGCCCAGGTCAACGCGCAGGCCATCGGCCTGGCTGTCGAATGTCAGCGAGCACGCGCAGCGCTGGACGATCGCCTGGACGATCGCCAGGCCCAGGCCACAGCCGTCGCTGCTGCCAGTGCGCCAGAAGCGCTGGGTGAGGTATTGCAGGTCGTCGCTGGAAATCTGCGGGCCATGGTCGCGCACGCGGAACACCACCTTGTCAGCGCTGCAAGACACGCTCAATTGCACCCGGGTGTCGGCCGGGGTGTGGCGCAAGGCGTTGTCCAGCAGGTTGCGCAGGGCTGCCACGGCCAACCCCACGGGCATCTCCACCGGCGTGTCGACGAGGCTGTCCGCCAGGATCAGGTCGATGCGCGAATTGTCCCCGGCGTGGGCATCCTGGATCGCCAGGCGGGCGACTTCCTCGGCGCTGGACTGCAACCCATCGTCAAACGACAGGCTGCCCTCCACCCGTGCCAGCAGCAACAGTTGCTCCAGGGTGCGGTGCAGGCGGTCGGCGCCTTCCTCGGCGTGGGCCAGGGACTGGTCACGCGCCGCGCCCTCGGTCATGCGCGCCACTTGCAGGTGCGTCTTGATCGCCGTCAAGGGGCTGCGCAGCTCATGGGCGGCGTCACCGGTGAGCCGGCGCTCGCGCTCGATGGTCTTGGCGATGCGTTGCAACAGCTGGTTCTGGGTGTCGAGCAATGGCTTGAGTTCGCTGGGCAGCGGGTGGATCTGCAACGGTTCAAGGGAGTCGGCGCTGCGGCGCATCAAGGCGTCACGCATGCGGTTGAGCGGCACCAGACTCTGGCCGATGCCCAGCCACAGCAGGCACAGACAGCCCAGTAAGGCCACGCCGACCGGCACCGAGGCCGCCAGCAGGATCGACAGGTTCAGCGCCTCACGCTCCACCTGACGGTCGGCCGTGGTGATCAGCAGGTCACCCTGGGACAGGGTGAAACTGCGCCAGCCCACGCCATCGATCATCTGGTCGCGAAAACCGCTCTTGCGCGACTCCAGCCCCTCATCCGGCGTGGTATGGCTGCGCGCCAGGACTTCGCCGTGCAGGGAACTGACCTGGCAGGCCATGCCCCCCGGTACGCTCAGTTGTTCGCTACGCAAATGAGTGCCGGAACCGACGCTGGCCAGGCCCGGCATCTGTTCGGTCAGCCCGGCCACCATGCGCGCCGAGGCGACCAGTCGCTGGTCGAGGGAAAACATCATCTGATTGCGCAGGTCGTTGAGCATCCAGGCCGCCGCCAGGGCCCAGATCACGACAAAAGCGGCGCCGAGCTTGAACGTCAGGCGCAGGCGCAGGCTCTTCACGAAGCATCCTCTCCCGCATCGGCCGGACCCAGGCGATAGCCAAGGCCGCGTACGGTCTCGACGATGCCATTGCCCAATTTGCGCCGCAGGTGGTGGATGTGCACGTTCAGTGCGTTGCTTTCCAATTCGTCGTTGAACCCGTAGACGCTGTCCTTGAGCTGCTCGCTGGACAACACGCGGCCCTTGTTGTGCAGCAAGGCCTGCAACAGCGCTTGTTCACGGCGCGACAGGTCCACCGGCTGGCCACCCAGGAAGGTCTCGCGGCTGCTGGGGTCATACGCCAGGCGGCCATGTTCGATCAGGTTGACCCGGCGCCCCGCCACGCGGCGCAGCAGGGTTTGCAGGCGGGCGGCGAGTTCGCGCAGGTCGAAGGGCTTGAGCAGGTAGTCATCGGCCCCCGCCTGCAGGCCGTCGACGCGGTTGGTCACCGAGTCACGGGCGGTGAGGATCAACACCGGGATCTCCAGGCCCTGGCTGCGCTGTTGCTGCAGCAGTTTCAGGCCGTCTTCGTCGGGCAGGCCGAGGTCGAGCACCATGATGTCGAAGGTGGCCGCCCTGAGCATCGCCCTGGCCGCCGCCGCCGTGGCCACGCGTTCAACCGTGAAGCCCTGGGCGGTGAGGCCGGCCACGATGCCGCTGGCGATCAGTTCGTCGTCTTCGCAGACCAGTACGTGCATGCTGAACCCTTCATGAAAGATGCGGGTGATTAGAAAACGCACGGATTAAGCGTGCATTATGCCGCTAACTTCATAACACCCGATAACTCCTACACTCTAGAATAGCGCCGGTTAATCATCGGTTAATCAACGCCACACATTGTGTGCCTCACTTGCATCGAATTAAGGCTGGACCATGCGGTATCTATTTACTTTTCTGCTGGTGTTGCTGGCGGGGTTCGCCCAGGCCGCACCGGGTAACCCGTTCGAGTCCAAACCCGATTTCCTCCCGGTGGGCAAGGCCTTCACCTTTACTTCCGAGCGTCTTGAAAGCGGCGAGACCCAGCTGTATTGGCAGATTGCCGACGGTTACTACCTGTACCAGCAGCGCATGAAATTCGACGGCCTGGCGCAAAAGCCCGTGCTGCCCCAGGGCGAAGCCCACAGCGATGAGTTCTTCGGCGAACAGCAAGTGTATCGCCAGGGCCTGGAAGTGAAGCTCCCGGCCGACGCCACCGGGCAGGTCAAGCTGGGCTGGCAAGGCTGCGCCGACGCCGGCCTGTGCTATCCGCCGCAATCGATCACCGTGGACCTGGGCGGCAACCCGGCCGTCGCCGCCACCGCGCAGGCCCAGGACGAAAGCCTGGCCGGCGGCCTGCAACAGCGCAGCCTGGGCTGGAGCCTGCTGATCTTTTTCGGCCTGGGCCTGTTGCTGGCATTTGCCCCGTGTTCGTTGCCGATGCTGCCGATCCTTGCCGGCCTGGTGGTGGGCAGCGGTGCCAGCCCGCGTCGCGGCTTTGCCCTGGCCAGCAGCTACGTGGTGTGCATGGCCCTGGTGTATGCCGCGCTGGGTGTGATGGCCGCGTTGCTGGGCGGCAATCTGGCCGCGCTGCTGCAAACCCCGTGGATCCTCGGCAGTTTCGCCGCGCTGTTCGTGATCCTTGCCCTGCCGATGTTCGGCTTCTTTGAATTGCAACTGCCTGCGTTCCTGCGCGACCGCCTCGACACGGTCAGCCGCCAGCAGAGCGGCGGCAGCCTGGTCGGTGCGGGCATTCTCGGTGCATTGTCCGGCCTGCTGGTGGGCCCGTGCATGACCGCGCCCCTGGCCGGCGCCCTGCTGTATATCGCCCAGAGCGGCAATGCACTGCACGGCGGGCTGATCCTGTTCGCCATGGGCATCGGCATTGGTATCCCGTTGTTGTTGCTGGTCACCGTGGGCAACCGCTTCCTGCCCAAGCCGGGCACCTGGATGAACGTGCTCAAGGGCGTTTTCGGTTTCCTGTTCCTCGGCACCGCCGTGTTGATGATTCGCCCGGTGGTCGGCGAAAGCCTGTGGATCGGCCTGTGGGGCGCACTGGCGCTGGTCATGGCCTATTGCGGTTGGACGCTGGCCCGTGAATACGGCCTGGCCGCCAAGGTGTTCGGCGCAGCCTCCCTGGTGCTGGGCCTGTGGGGCGCGGTACTGGTGGTGGGCGCGGCGGGTGGCAGCGATGAGCTGTGGCAACCGCTGAAGGTCTACAGCGGCTCGCGGGTGGCTGCCACCGCTGACGCTCACGACGCGTTCACCACCATCCACGACCCGGCCGCCCTGCAAAGCCAGCTCGACAGCGCCAAGGCCGAGGGCCAATGGGTGCTGGTGGACTACTACGCCGATTGGTGTGTGTCGTGCAAGATCATGGAAAAACAGGTGTTCGGCAAGCCGGAGGTGATGGCCGCCCTGAAGGATGTACGCCTGCTGCGCCTGGACGTCACCGCCGACAATGCCGCCAGCCGCGCACTGCTGGGTCGCTACAAAGTGCCGGGGCCACCGAGTTTCGTGTGGATCGGTCCGGACGGTGAAGAACGCCGCGCCCAACGCATCACCGGCGAAGTGGATGCCGCCGCCTTCCTGCAACGCTGGACGCAAACCCGAGACGCGCGCTGATGCTGACCCTCACCATCGGCACCTTCGCCATCGCCCTGAATCACATTCTGCTGATCAGCGCGCTGATTCTCGCCACCCTGGTGGGCTGGCGCGTGGCCAAGCGTGGCGGTGAAAACCCTGAATCGGTGTTGTTCAGCCTGTTCCTGCTGGGCATGCTGGCCGCCCGTGTCAGCTTTGTACTGATGTACTGGAGCGATTACCGTAACGACTGGCTGCAGATGGTCGACCTGCGCGACGGCGGTTTCCTCGCCTGGCCCGGCGTGATCGCGCTGGTGCTCGGTGCGCTGGCCTACGGCTGGCGGCGCCCTGCCCTGCGCAGACCACTCGGCGCCGGGGTGATCAGCGGCCTGGTGTTCTGGGGCATGGCCAGCCTGTCCCTGAGCCTCTACGACAAGGGCTCGCAGCTGCCGGACATCACCTTGCGCGATGCCAACGGCAATGTGGTGCAACTGGCCGACTACAAAGGCGGCCCGCTGGTGATCAACCTCTGGGCCACCTGGTGCCCACCGTGCCGTCGGGAAATGCCGGTGCTGGAGCGCGCGCAACATCAACGCCCGGATGTCACCTTCCTGTTCGTCAACCAGGCCGAGAGCATGCAGAGTGTCAGCACCTACCTGGCCACCCAGGGCCTGAACCTGGACAACATGCTGTTCGACGCCGGCGGCCGCCTCGGCCAGGCCGTCGGCTCCATGGCGCTGCCTACCACCTTGTTCTACTCGGCCGACGGACGCCTGATCAACAGCCACCTCGGCGAACTGTCCCAGGCCAGCCTCGCCCGCGCCATGGAACCCTTCGACACCGTCCCACAAAGGAAACCTACATGCCTCGCCTCCGCCACCTGCTGACCCTGCTGCCGCTGACGCTTGCCGCCACCCTGGCCCAGGCCGAAGACTGGCCGGCCCCGATCAAGCAAATCGAAGCCAAGGGCGCCAAAATCCTCGGCCAGTTCGACGCCCCCAGCGGCCTTACCGGCTATGCCGCGCAATACCAGAACCGCGGTATGGCGCTGTACCTGACCGCCGACGGCAACAGCGTGATCGCCGGCAACCTGTACGATGCTCAGGGCAACGACCTGAGCAGCGCGCCCCTGGAAAAACTGGTGTACGCGCCGATGTCCAAGGAAGCCTGGGCCAAGCTGGAAAACAGCAGCTGGATCCAGGACGGCGACAAGAATGCGCCACGCATCGTCTACCTGTTCAGCGACCCCAACTGCCCGTACTGCAACATGTTCTGGGAACAGGCACGGCCATGGGTGAAGGCCGGCAAGGTGCAACTGCGCCACATCATGGTGGGGATCATCCGCGAAGACAGCCCAGGCAAATCAGCCGCACTGTTCGCCGCCAAAGACCCGCAGAAAGCCCTGGAAGAACACGAAGGCGCCGGCAAGGCCAGCAAGCTGCAAGCGCTGAGCAAGATCCCGGCGGATATCGAAGCCAGGCTCGATGGGAATATGAAGTTGATGGAGGAATTGGAGTTGTCGGCGACGCCGGCGATTTTCTATCTGGATGACAAGGGTGGGTTGCAGCAACAGCAGGGGGCGCCGTCGCCGGAGAAGTTGGTGAAGATTCTGGGGCCGAAGTAATTAGTCCCAGGTTCGTTAACAAGAATGCCTGTGTTAACACAGGCACTCTTGTCATGGCCTCGATTAAACTTCCTCTACCACCAGCAACGTCACATCAAAATCATTGCCTCCCAACCCCAATTGCACGTTATCGACACTGAGCCTTACTGTAGAAGATGACGCAGTGAACACACTTTTGAGCGTTCTCCAGACCCGCGTATCCAATAGCGTCGGAGCGACAATTTCTTGTCCCGAAGCTACCAAGGCAATCCTCGGCAATGGACGCGCACCACTGTTATCCCGAACATCGGCACTGAATTCGTAGGTGCGGCCAATCTCCAGGTCACTGAACACCTTGAACAACTTCTCCCTTTGAGTAGCCAGGTCTTGAGTGTTGGTATAACCCCAATCAAACAAATAATATTGACCGCCTGCCTCTTTTAACACCAGGTCCCTTGGGTCGGTGGCACCCGCGCCTTTTTGCCAACCGTTCCAGTCTTTTTTATTAGGGTCAAAGTCAGTCACGTCTCTGAACCGCTTGCGCAGTGTCAATTCCAATAGCGGAAACTCGATCGCCTCACTCACATCCGGGCTGCCATCGGTGGTCACCTTGAAGACGATGGCCAATGGTGTCTTGTTGCGAAACGCCTCCAGATCGGAGCGCGCAAGTACACGCTTGAGGCCGTTGTTCATATCGGAGAGTGTAATCAGCTGACCCGTCATCACGCGCACGGTGTGTGAAGATCCGTCCTCTTTAGTGCCGGTACATTCCAACCAGCCTTTCTGTCCTTCCAGGGAGAACCACCAGACCTTATCGAAGTTTTCGTCATTGACGATGATTTGCGCATCGCCGGAGAACGTCCGTAGATCCAGGATTGCGCCCTGGGTAGCCGGTGGCGTCGCCTCAGGCACCATTGGGGTGGGCAATCTCGTCGGCACACTGACCTTCAATGCCAGCGTCTTCGACGGCGCCATCTTGCAAGCGCTGGTCACTGTGTAATTGATCAGGATTGTTTTACCCGCACCGTGAATCACCGCTTCGCGCGGAATCGCAAAATCGACATAACCAGGATCGCTGTTGCCCGGTTTTGAGGTCAACGGCAGGCTCGTGCCATCCGTCTTGAGCCACTGCACGTCGATCATCTGATTGGGACTGATCCGTTCATATTCCACGCGAACCGTCACACCGTCGCGGCCATTCCAGAGGGTAAGTTGATCACCGACTGCTTCACACACCCTCGGAGGGGGCAGTATTAACGCCTCCTGCTCAATGCTGAAAGTCACAACAGGAAACTCGACGGCCGTGTCCAGGTCGCACCGCCCATTAAAATTCGCCGCAAAATGCAGGTTGAACTCACTGCAATCGGCCAATTTTTGCAGCTTGGTCCTGGCTATCGGTGTATCAACTCCGTCGCGTAGCCAGGCGGCGGTAAGCGGCTTGCCTTCCAATACATAAAACAGATAGGAACTACCGTCCTCACGCGTGCCGGTTACCCAGACCCAGCAGCAGTCCTGCTCCATGGCGTAATGCCAGATAGGCGCCACCGCCGTTGCGTCATCACCGAACGTATTGAGGTCCACCCGGTCGCCTGTGGCCTGCTCAATGCCCGGTTTTGGCAAGCCCGTGATGCCCAGCACCTTCACGTGGCGCTCGGGTGAGGACCAATGGCTGCCATCGCAGCGCGTGACGTTGTAGGTCAACGTAATGGCTTGCTCAAAATTGGCGCGGATCACTGAAGGCGGTACCGCAAACACCAGGCTGGTTTCACCTTCAACCGGTTGGCGGCATTCCAGTTCGACTGTGCCCGGTCCAGGGGTGCCGGTAAGTGTCGGGCACACCGTATCGCCGCTGCACATGCCCTCATAAGCCACCACGATATGCGCACCGTTCACTGTGTTTATCGGGTTGACCAGCCAGCCGTCGAACTCGGTGTGTACGGCTTCCTTCAGCTCAGGGGGTGACAGTTTCAAGTTAGGGTCAGTGAGCAGCGTCAATGAAAGCGAGTCGAACGATCTATAGGGAACAGCCTCGCTGTAGCGCACGGACGCCAAAAGATACAGTCCGCTGTTATGTTTAAGTTGCTGGAGCAACGCCCGAGGTATTGCTCGACGCCACCCCAGGCGCAAGTCTTCGTCGGTAACCTCTGCATCCTTGAATGGATAAAGTTTGGCCTGGGTGTCATCGGGATAGAAGCCGCTTATATAGCAGTTGATCGTTTGGATTTTGCCGGCAAATGCCCAGGGTGGAATGTAAAGAATCGGATCGTTACAGCACAACAAGGAAAGATCCAGTTTGCCATCGAACGCTTCGAGAATTTGCGCCTGAGGCAAGTTCGAGGGCAGGCTGATCCGTACCCCACCCTGCAAAGATGTTTGACTCTCACCGTTTCTAGTGACGGTGTACGTAAACAATGCGTAAGTGTCCAACCACAATGCTATGTATTCGGGAGGGATATAAAAGTTGATACAACCTGCCTCGTCGCCATTTTGGGGTTCTATCGGCGGATAGGGGCTGCCTGCCAACGGCCAGTTCAGAGTGATGAGGTCAGTGGTTTGCATGTCGTCGTAGCGGACGCTGACGTTGCCTCCGTTCAGCAGTTTGAGTGAATCGACACTGCCATTTTCGTCAGCCTCACGCAGCTCTGGCTTGGGCAGGTCAAGGGCATTCGGCAATGACTTGGGCATAGTGAAAGTTCCTTTTCAATAGACTGGAAATGCCGAAGCCCAGAGGTTGGCCTGATCAGCATCGCCCTATCACACCGTAAAAAAGCCGGCGTTCCTACTGTCAGAATTCACAGTTCCAATCTCCATAAAGACATTATTCGACCAGTGGATTGCGGCAACAGCCGTCGCCGGGTAAGTGGGTGAACATTTTGCGGCCGAAATAAAACAGCTGATGCCTGACGAAAGAGGCCCCCATTACTGGAGGCCTCGTTTTTGATACTCGTCAAACGCGCCCGATCAAGTGTTTTCCTTCACCGTAAGTTAGGGGCAGTACCGCGACAACGGGTCAGTCCATCGTCGTTTAAAATCATTTATCGCCGATACCAAACTTTCAGCGAATCAATGCTGCTATGCGCCGTACACAATATCGTGACATACGAAATCGTTGTGCCTGGATCCGCCTGAAAATCTATCCATGTTCCCGGAAATTCAACGGCCTCCCCTAGCAATTGCCCTTCTTTGTTGAAGTACGTGAATGTGACGCTACTGACGCTCGTACTTGAAAATCCAAACCTGACACGTGCACATTCTCTTTTTAAGCGCAAAACCGCCAGCTGTGGCGGCGTCCCGCCGTAGCAGAAAAGAGCATAGGACTTACCTTCAACCATACCTGGCACTTCTTCTCCGACCCCCCTCACCTGATGAAGCCCGATGTTGGATTGCATCGGCTGCCCCATTTCAAGTGTCGCTAACTTGGTAACGATAGGGTTGCGTGTGTGCTCAATGATGGGATAAGTTTCAAAGTCGTCAAAATCGGTTTCTAACTCATGCCGAAGTTTTAATGTCAGTCTATTAAACTCAAGCTTGACGGGTTCAAGCAGATTTTGACCTACCGTGCACCAAACCCTGAATGTAATGTCGGTACCATCTTTAAACTTCAACAATTCTGCACGAGACATCCGCCGCAACAGCATGTTCAGGTCATCGGTTTCAACGGGTTTTTCATCCATGATGACACTCGTGTAGGGAGAACCCTGTTCTGCAGTCCCCTCGCACGTAATCGTCACGATTTGCCCCTTGATGATCCACCACCATGCCAGTTCGCTATCGGAATCGGGATCCTTGACGACCACGTCTACATAATCTCTGGAAACAGTCGCCAAATCCAAAATATCGCCAGTAGCCTGCTTCACCGCCGGGCGAGGACGCCGCTCCATGATGGGCTCACCAACCTGCAACTCCAGTGTCTCGGACACCATCTGCTTGCAGGCATTGATCACGGTATAAGAAATCAATGCCGTCTTGCGGAAGCTGTTGATCACCTGCTCGCGCGACGCCAGGAAAGTGACCGGGCGGGACGGACTTTCCTGCAAGGGCAGTGGCCAGCAGCTGTCTTCGCCGTCCAGGCACCATTGGGCAGTGTGCTGGTGGCTGGGTTGATAGCCATCGTAAACCGCCTCGACATGCACCCCTTCGCGACCGTTCCACGCCACCAGAACACCACCCTGTGCCTCCCTGACGGTGGGTGCCCGTGGCGTCAGGGGCTGCTGGTAAATGGTGAATATCGCGGGTGGGAACTCGAGGGCGTCCTCCAGTTCGCTCGCCTCGCAAAAGCTGGCCTTGACGTGCAGTTCAAACTTGGAGCAATCGCCGATCCTCTCCAGCGCAACCCTTGGGATATCAGCCCTGACGCCGTCGCTTTTCCAGGCGTCCGTGACAACCTCACCGACCAGGATATCCGGGCGGTAAGCGCTGCCGTCTGCATGTTCAGCATCGATCCACATCCAGCAATGGCTCGCGCACTGACCATATGCGCCCAAAGGCGCTATCACGTTTGCATCCCCTGAAAAGTTATCAAGGCACAACAACCGATCCGGGTTCGCCTCTTCAATCAGCGGGCGCTCAAATTCGGGGGTTAAAACATTGATCAGCCTTACTGGGGAAGGCTGTACCGTGCCACTGACGGCCAGGTCATAGCTCAAGGTCATCTGCTTGTTGAAGAAACACGCCACCACACAGGCCGGCAGTTTGACGAGAGGCATCTCGCCGTCCTGTTCAACCGTGAAATCACCCAACGGTTTTTTCGCATAACCAGGCCCGCTTACATAAAACCTGACCTCGTCACCTTTGTAAGTGTCCAGCCCCTGGATGACGACCTCCCCTCCCTGCTGGGTGTTTTCTGGGTTGAGGCACCACTCACCGTTGTATTGCGCAGACTCGCGCAAGTGCGGCGGTTTCAGATCCAGCGCAGGGTCGACCTGCAGCAATGAGGTCGTGCGCAGGTGGAAATCCTCGGCGTTCACCGGGAGCGGATTCTCCAGAAGCGGATCGCCAGGTTCAGGGTATACCGGGGCGGTGGTGTCCCAAATCACGCCCAGGTGAGCGGTGATCGCCGAATAGTCGTCCAGCCTGGACAGCCAGCCTCGCGAAAGCGTAAAGCGAAAAACGTGGTCCGGATGGGCTTCGTGCTCCTGCACCACATGATCCTTGGCCACCCAGGCGAAGCGATAGGGCGCCACGTGCTGGTTACCCGCAACCACGACAAACAACCGCTGCCCGGGTTGAATCATCGGCCAGGCCTTGATCGCGACAATTTCATCGCCCGTAAACTCTTGCATGCGCAGGTACCAGGTACTCCACTCCTCCTTGGCATGGGTAAACACCGGCCTTGAGACGACGAGATGCTCCTCCCTGATCTGTTGGATTTCCAACTCCAGCGTCAGGGATTCCAGTGCACGCCCCGCTGCATTGGCCGTGTACTTGATCAATACCGTGTGCCCGATGCAGTAGCTGATCCAGCGTGCCGGAATGTCGACGATATTGACGCCGTTTTCCACAGAGATCGGCTCGAAGCTTGGCTGGTCCTGATCCTTGACCGCCATGTAGAACATGACGTTAGTGGCATTCGCCGGCAGCGTCAGCGTGGCCGTCGTGCCATCGATTGCATCGATGGGATACAGCAGGCTGTTGTTCGCAGTGTGTTCGATAATCGCATAGGGCAGTTCCGCTTCAACGGCTGGCGGCGACTTCGCCGCTCGAACGGACCTGGTTTTTCCAGTAGGTATTTTGCTCGCCACGATAAGACTCCTGTCCAGCGTTAGATCACCGTCGGGCCCGGCCGGATGGCCCGGAAACTGCGGTTATCTAACACGTGGATCAGGAATCCTGCCTACTGTCAGAATTGACAGTTCCGCTGAAAAAACTCGATATTCCAGACCAGTGGCCGTCTCACAACCCCTCCAGCTCCGCCATCAAATCACTCAACCGATCCACCTTCTCGGCACTGATCTCATTGCCCGCCAAGCCCTCGATATATTCGGCCAGCTCCGCCACCGTGCTGCATTCGAACATCGCCCGCAGCGGCACATCGCGCTGCAGGGTCTTCTGCACCCGTGAAGCGATCTGTGTCGCCAGCAACGAATGCCCCCCCAGTTCGAAGAAGTTGTCCTGCACCCCTACCCGTTCGACCTTGAGCACTTCGGCCCAGATCGCGGCCAGGGTGGTTTCCAGTTCATTGCGCGGCGCCAGGTAGTCCTGGCTGTGCAACTGGCCGATGTCCAGGGCCGGCAGGGCCTTGCGGTCGAGTTTGCCGTTGGCGTTGAGCGGCAGGCGCTCAAGCCACAGCCAGTGCAGCGGCACCATGTATTCCGGCAATTCGGCGCGCAGGCGTTGCTTGATACGGTCCAGGCGTTCGCTTGGGCTCAAGCTTTCATCAACCGGCACCAGGTAGCCCACCAGGTGCTTGCCGTTGACGCCCTCCTGGACACCGACCGCCGCATCACGCACCTCGGGTTGTTCGTGCAGGCGTGCTTCGATTTCACCCAGTTCGATGCGGTAGCCGCGAATCTTCACCTGGTGGTCGACCCGCCCGACGTACTCCAACACGCCGTCACTGCGCCGGCGCGCCAGGTCGCCGGTGCGGTACAGGCGTTCGCCCGGTGCGCCGAACGGGTTCGGTACAAACACCGGTGCGGTGCGCAGCGGGTCGCTGACGTAACCGCGACCGACGCCGATGCCGGCCACGCACACTTCACCGACGGCGCCTTGGGGCACCAGCTCCAGCGTGCCGTCCAACAGGTACAGACGGTTGTTGTCGGTGGGCGTGCCAATCGGCAGATAAGTGCCACGGGTCGAGGCCAGGTCGACGCGGTAGAACGCCACGTCGTCCGAGCATTCCGCCGGGCCGTAGGCGTTGACCAGGCCGATCTGCGGGTAGCGCAGCAGCCATTGGTGCGCCAGCTCCGGCGGCATCGCTTCACCGGTCGGCAGCATCCAGCGCAGGCCGTCGAGACGAATGTGGTCCTGGGCGAGCATGCCCTGGATCAGCGACGGCACGCTTTCCAGCACGGTGATGCCGTGTGCCTGAACATGCTCCAACAACCCCTGCGGATCATGGGCCAGGGCGTTCGGCACAATATCCACCCGCGCGCCAAACAGCGGCGCAGCGAGGAACTGCCACACGGAAATATCGAAGCTTTGCGAAGCGGTCTGCGCGATCACATCAGCGTCGCTCAGTTGCAGGTAGGGCACCTTGCTCAACTGGTTGTTGAGCATGCCGCGCTGTTCGACCATCACGCCCTTGGGCAGGCCGGTGGAACCGGAGGTGTAGATCACGTAGGCGAGGTTATCCGGGGTGCTATAGACGCCCGGGTTCTCGCCACGGGCGGGGATTTCCTCCCACACCAGCAACTGGCAGTCGACGCCGTCGAGCAGTTCGATGGCCTGTTCCCGGCACGCTTCGGTGCACACCAGCAAGGGCGTGCGGCTCAGGTCGATGATGCGGCTCAAGCGCGGGCCCGGCAGGCCAGGGTCCAGCGGCAGGTAGCCGGCACCGGCCTTGAAGCTGCCGATGATCATGCCGAGCAACTCCAGGTTACGCTCGGCCAGCAACGCCACCGGTTGGTCCGGGCCGACACCGGCGGCAATCAGCGCATGCCCCAGGCCGTTACTGCGCCGGTTCAACTCCTCATAGCTCCATTGCCGGTCCAGGCAACTGGCGGCGATACGCTGCGGATGCTGCGCCACCCGCTCCTCGAACAACTCGACATAGCTGCGCGCCAGCGGGTAGTCGTGTTCGCTCTGGTTGCAGCCATCCACCAGGAACGCGCGCTCCTGCTCGCCGATCAGCGGCAGGTCGGCCATGTCGCCATGGAAACCCTGCACCAGCGCCAGCAACAGGCGCTTGAACTCGGCGAGCATGCCTTGCACGGTGGTTTCATCGAAATAGCGCTGGTCGTAGGACAGGTGCAAGCCCAGGTCATCGCCCGGGTAGCACACGGCGGTCAGTGGGAAGTTGGTGTGGGTACGCCCGGAATCGGAGGTGGCATTCAGGCTTTGCGCATGGCTGAGCACCGAGGTTTCCACCGGGGCGTTTTCGAACACGAACAGGCTGTCGAACAGCGGCTGGCCCTTGGGCAGTTCGCTGTGTTCCTGGATAGTCACCAGCGGCAGGTATTCGTACTCGCGCAGTTGCATATTGCTGTCGAGCAAACCGCTCAACCACTGGCGCACGCTGCACCGCTGGTCATCGGCAGGCAGCTTCACCCGCAGCGCGATGCTGTTGATAAACAGGCCCACGGTGCGTTGCATCTCGGGCATGTCCACCGGACGCCCGGCCACGGTGACGCCGAACAGCACGTCGCGATCACCGCTCACACGCCGCAGCACCAAGGCCCAGGCGGCCTGGGCGAAGGTGTTGACGGTGAGTTGATGCGCCTGGGCCAGCTCGCGCAGTTGCGCGCCGTCACGGGCATCCAGCCGGGTGTAGCAGTCGCCCACCACCATGCCGCCGCTGTGGCCGGCATGTTCGCGCAGGAATGGTCGGTCGCTCGGGATCGGCGTGGTGCGCTCGAAACCTTGCAGGTTGCGCTGCCACCACTGGCGCGCTGCGTCCAGGTCCTGGCGTTGCAGCCAGGCGATGTAGTCGCGGTAGCGCGGCGGCGTGGCCAGTTGCGCGTCGCGCCCTTCGCCAAGCGCCTGGTAGAGCTCGAAGAAGTCGTTCATCAGCAGCGAACGGCACCAGGCATCGATAAGGATGTGGTGGTTGCTCATCATGAACCAGTAGCGCGCCTCGCCCACGCGGATCAGGCGCAGGTGGAACGGCGCCTGGTTGAGCAGATCGAAACCGGCCTCGCGCTCGGCCTTGAGCAGCGCTTGCAGACGCGGCTCGTGCTCACGCTCGGGGTCGGTGCTCCAGTCCAGGTAGTCAATCGGCGTGCTGCCCGGCTTGTGGATCACTTGCAGCATGTCTTCGCCGACGTTCCAGCAGAACGAGGCACGCAAGGCTTCGTGGCGGGCGATCACCGCCTGCCAGGCCTGGGCGAAACGCTCGGGATCGAGGTGACTGTTGATGCGGTAGCGGTCCTGCATGTAATACAGGCCGGTGCCCGGTTCCAGCAGGGTGTGCAGCAGCAGGCCCTCTTGCATCGGGGTCAGCGGGTAGACATCTTCGATAGCGCCGGCCGCTACCGGCAAGCTGTCCAGTTGCGCCTGGGTCAACCGTGCCAGCGGGAAGTCGGACGGCGTGAGGCCACCGGATTCGTCCTTGATGCAATGGGCGATCAGGTCCTGCAGTTCGGTCAGATAGGCCTCGGCCAGTTTGCCAATGGTTTGCTGATCGTAGCGCTCGCGGCTGAAGGTCCAGCGCAGCACCAGTTCACCGCCATACACCTGGCTGTCGACACTCAGCGCAGTGGGCAGCGGTGCATCGGGGTCGTGTGCAAGGCCGGCGGATTCCTCCAGCGGATGAAACAGCGCGTCGGCGCCGAAGCTCTGGTCGAACTGGCCGAGGTAGTTGAAGGTAATGTCGGCGCTCGGCAGCGCGGCCAGGCTGCGTTGGCACTGGTCGTCCGCCAGGTAGCGCAGCACGCCGTAGCCCAGGCCTTTGTGCGGCACGCCGCGCAGTTGCTCCTTGATCGCCTTGATCGAATCGCCCGGCTCTGCCTGGGGGGTCAGGCGCAATGGATAGGCGCTGGTGAACCAGCCGACGCTGCGGGTCAGGTCGATGTCATCGAACAGGCTTTCGCGGCCGTGGCCTTCCAGTTGAATCAACGCCGCGTCGTTACCGCTCCAGCGGCACAGCACGCGAGCCAGGGCGGTCAGCAGCAGATCGTTGACCTGGGTGCGGTAGGCGCTCGGCGCCTGTTGCAGCAACTGCCGGGTGCGCTCTACGTCCAGGCGCACGCTGACGGTCTCGGCGTCACGCTGGCGCAGTGCGCCGTGTGGGCGATCCACCGGCAACGCCAGCGCCGGGCCCGCCAGTTGCGCTTGCCACAGGCTCAGCTCTTCGCGCAGGGATTCGCTATGGGCATAGGCCTGCAAACGTGCGGCCCAATCGCGCAACGCGCTGGTCTTGGCCGGCAGGCTGACGGACTGGCCTGCGCTCAGTTGGCGATAGACCGTTTGCAGGTCTTCGAGCAACACGCGCCAGGACACGCCGTCCACCACCAGGTGATGGATGGCGATCAGCAGGCGCTGCCGGCCTTGCGGGCCGTCCACCAGCAAGGCGCGCAGCAGCGGGCCGTGCGCCAGGTCGAGGCTGCGCTGGGTGTCGGTGAACAGCGCGGTGCAGTGGTCCATGTCGCGCACCTGCGCCTGCATCAATATGCCGCCCTGGGGCACGCCCAGGTGTTCGGCGTGCCACTGGGCATCGCGCTGGGTGAAGCTCAGGCGCAGCGCGTCGTGATGCTCCAGCACCGCCAGCAGGGCCTGCTCCAGGCGATGTGGCTCGAGCAGTTGCAGCGGCTTGAGCACCAGGGCCTGGTTCCAGTGCTGGCGCGCCGGGATGTCGGAGTCGAAGAACCAATGCTGGATCGGCGTAAGGCCCGAGCGGCCGGTGAGCACACCTTGCTCGGCGCTGAACGTCTCGACGCGCGTGGCGACGGCGGCCAGGCTTTGCACGGTCTGGTGCTGGAACAGGTCACGCGGGCTGAAATGAATGCCCGCCTGCCGCGCACGGCTGACCACCTGGATCGACAGGATCGAATCGCCGCCCAGCTCGAAGAAGTTATCGTCGAGGCCGACTTGCTGCAGGTTCAGCACCGCGCACCAGATGGCCGCCAACGTGCTTTCCAACGCATTGCGTGGCGCCACGTACGCCTGGCGATTCGCTTCAGGATCGGGCTGCGGCAAGGCGCGCCGATCGAGCTTGCCGTTGGCGGTCAGCGGCATGCTGTCGAGCACGATTATGTGGGCGGGCACCATGTAGTCCGGCAAGTGCGCCTTGAGGTGGGCCTTCACCGCATCACGCAAGGCGCCGTGCTCGGCGTCGCTGACCAGGTACGCCACCAGCTGTTTGCCGCTCGGCGAATCCAGCGCCAGCACCACCGCTTCACGCACCGCTGCATGTTCCAACAGGCGCGTTTCGATCTCGCCCAATTCGATGCGGAAACCGCGAATCTTCACCTGATGGTCGATACGCCCCAGGTACTCCACCTGCCCATCGGGGCCTTGGCGCACCAGGTCACCGGTGCGGTACAGGCGCCCGCCATTGCCGGTGAACGGGTCGGCGACAAAGCGCTCCGCCGTCATGCCGGGGCGCTGGTGATAGCCCTGAGCCAGGCCCGCGCCGCCGATGTACAACTCGCCGCTCGCGCCCTGCGGCACCAGGGCCAGGTCGGCGTCGAGAATGTAAGCCACGCGCGCGCCGACAATGCTGCCGATCGGCACGCTGGCGGCGCCCTCCTCCACCTGTTGCGGCGCCAGGCTGGCCAGCGGCATCACCACGGTTTCGGTCGGGCCATAGGCGTTGAAAAACAGCTCAGGCTGGAACGCCGCGCGAATACGCTGCAGATGTTCACCGGTCAGTGCTTCACCACCAGTGATGCACATGCGCACCGGCAAGGTCTGCTGTTGCGTGGCCAGCCATTGCGCCAACTGGCTGCCGTAGCTGGGCGTGAACCCGAGGATATTCACGCGATGGCTGCGGATCAGCGCGCAGATTTCTTCGGCGCCCCATTGGCCCTGGGCGCGCAATACCACGTGGGCACCGCTGAGCAACGGCACCAGCAGGCGCTCGGTGGCGGCGTCGAAGTTGATCGAATAAAAGTGCAGTTCGCAGTCGTCCGGGCGCATGCCGAAGCGCTCGATCACGGCCTGGCAGTGCATGGCGATTTCACCCTGGGACACCACCACGCCTTTAGGCTTGCCGGTGGAGCCGGAGGTGTAGATCAGGTACGCCTGGTGCTGCGCCAGGCTGATAAACGGCAGCTCATCGGCCGGATAATTTTCCAGCCTGGCCGCGTCATCTTCCAGGCACCAGCACGCCAGCGCGTGCGGCAACTCGCCCAGGGCCTGGAACATCGCCGCATCGCTGAGCAGCAGGCCGATGCCGCTGTCTTCGATCATGTAGTGCAAGCGGTCCAGCGGGTATTCCGGGTCCAGCGGCACGTAGGCGCCGCCGGCCTTGAGGATCGCCAGCAGGCCGACGACCATTTCCAGCGAGCGTGGCAGCGCCAGGCCGACCCGCACCTGCGGGCCGACGCCACGTTCGCGCAGCATCCAGGCCAGGCGATTGGCGCGGGCGTCGAGTTCGGCGTAAGTGAGGGTCACACCGGCAAAGGTCAGCGCCGGCGCAGCGGCACGCTTGCGCGCCTGCTGGCTGAACAGGGTCTGGATGCACTGGTCCAGACGATGCTCTCCGGCTGCAACCCCGAGGCTGTCCTGCAGGGCGCGCTGCTCGGCGGTGCTGAGCAACGGCAGTTCGCTGAGGCGTTGGTGCGGATTATCGATCAGTGCTTCCAAGAGGTTGCGCCAATGCGCGGCCATGCGGGCGATGCGCGGCTCATCAAACAGATCGGTGCTGTAGGTCAGGCAGCAACCCAGGCGATGGTCGAGGTCGGTGACTTCCAGGTTGAGGTCGAACTTGGTGGCACGGGCATCGTTGGCCAGGTACTCGACGGTCATGCCGGCCAGTTGGCGGCTCTGCTGGAACTCCCAGCGCTGCACGTTGCACATCACTTGGAACAGCGGGTTGTACGCGGCGCTGCGCGGTGGTTGCAGCGCCTCCACCAGATGGTCGAACGGCAGGTCCTGATGGGACTGGCCTTCGATCACGGTGTGACGCACCTGCTCGAACAACTGCGCCACACTCATCTGCCCATTGAGCTGGCAACGCAACACCTGGGTGTTGAGGAACGCACCGATCAGCCCTTCGCTTTCCGGGCGGATACGGTTGGCCACCGGCGCGCCGATGCGCAGGTCGGTCTGGCCGCTGTAGCGGTAGAGCAACACGGCCAGGGTAGCGGTCATGGTCATGAACAGGGTCAGGCCCTGTTCGGCGTTGAACGCGCGTACGCGGGCGGCCAGTGCATCGCTCAGGTCAAAGCGGTACAGCTCGCCGCGATGACTTTGCACCGCCGGGCGCGGGCGGTCGCCGGGCAGTTCGAGCAGCGGATGTTCGCGGCCCAATTGCGCGGTCCAGTAATCCAGCTGGCGTTGACGCTCGCCCGATTCCAGCCATTGGCGTTGCCACACGCTGTAGTCCAGGTACTGCACCGACAGCGGCGCCAGCGGTGAGTCGCGCTCGTCGATAAAGGCTTCGTACAGCGCACTGAGTTCACGGGCAAAGATGTCCATGGCCCAGCCTTCGGTGACGATATGGTGCAGGGTCAGCACCAGATAATGGTCCTGCTCACCGGCCTTGACCAGGCAGGCGCGCAGCAATGGCCCGCTTTCCAGGTTGAACGGGGTGTGCGCTTCCTGATCGGCCAACTGCTGCAGACGCTGCCGGCGCTCGCTGTCGTCGAGTGCCGAGAAGTCCTGCCAGTCCATGCGCAGGTTGGTCTGCGGCCAGACGTGTTGACAGGCCACGCCATCGACGCTCGGGAAGGTGGTGCGCAGGGTTTCGTGGCGCATGATCAGGGCCTGCAAGGCTGCCTCGAAACGCCCCACATCCAGCACCCCGCGCAAGCGCGCCATGCCACCGACGTTGTAGGCCGGGCTGTCCGGTTCCATCTGCCAGAGGAACCACATGCGCTGCTGGGAATAGGACAGCGGCACCGGCGCGCTGCGGTCGACCCTGGCGATGGCGGTCTGTTGGTTGCGTTGGCCCGACGCCTGGATCAGGCCCACTTGTGCGGCGAAAGCGCCCAGCTCGCTGGCATCGAACAAGGTGCGCAATGGCAGCTCGACGTCGCAGGCCTGGCGGGTGCGGGAGATGATTTGCGTGGCCAGCAACGAGTGGCCGCCCAGAGCGAAAAAGTCGTCGCGCAGGCCGATACGCGGCAGGCCGAGCACTTCGCGCCAGATCGCCGCAATCTGCTGCTGCAACGGCGTCTCGGGTTCGACGTGTTCGCGGGTTTGCCACACCGGTTGCGGCAATGCGCGGCGGTCGAGCTTGCCGCTGGGGCTCAAGGGCATGGCGTCCAGGTACATCAGGTGGGCGGGCACCATGTACTCGGGCAACCGGGCGGCCAGCGCGGTTTTCACCGCCTGTGCATCCAGTTCCACAGGGCCGGTGTAGTAACCGATCAACTGCTCGTCACGCACCAGCACCACCGCTTGGGCGATGCCCTGAACCGCCAGCATGCGCGCTTCGATTTCCTGCAGTTCCACCCGCAAGCCGCGCAGCTTGACCTGCTGATCGAGACGCCCCAGGTATTCAAGCACACCCTCAAGGCTCCAGCGCGCACGGTCGCCGGTGCGATACAGGCGCGCCCCGGCCTCGCCCAGCGGGTCGGCGACAAAGCGTTCGGCGGTCAGCCCGGCACGGCCGAGGTAACCGCGCGCCAGGCCGATGCCGCCGATGCACAATTCACCCGGCACACCGGCCGGCAGCGGGTTGAGGTGCTCGTCGAGCACCCGGCAGATCACATTGCCCAGTGGCCGGCCAATCGGCGAGCGCTCGCCATCGTCCACGGCGCAGTGCCAATGGGTGACGTTGATCGCGGTCTCGGTCGGGCCATACCGGTTGTGCAATTGCACCGCCGGCAGGCGTGCCAGTACGCGGTCACGCAGTTCGGCGGGCAAGGCTTCGCCGCCGGAGAACAGACGGCGCAGGCTGGTGCATTCGGCTGCCAGCGGTTCGTCGATAAACAGCTGCAGCAACGGCGGCACGAAGTGCAGCGTGGTCACGTCATGTTCCTGCACCAGTTGCGCGATGCGATGCGGGTCACGATGCTCACCCGGCCCCGCCAGCACCAGACGGCAACCGGTGATCAGCGGCCAGAAGCACTCCCACACCGACACGTCGAAACTGATCGGCGCCTTTTGCATCAGCACGTCGCCGGCGTCCAACCGGTAGGTGGCCTGCATCCACTGCAAGCGCTCGGCCAGCGCCGCGTGGGTATTGCCCACGCCCTTGGGCTGGCCGGTGGAGCCGGAGGTGTAGATCACATAGGCGAGGTTGTCGCCGTGCAGGTGCAGGCCCGGCGGCTGGCTTGGCCAGCTGTCCAGGTGCAGGCTGTCCATGGCAATCACGCACACGCCTGGGGTCGTCGGCAGACGTTCGAGCAGCGCGGTTTGAGTCAACAGCAGGTGCACGCCGCTGTCCTCAAGCATGAAGGCCAGGCGCTCGGCGGGGTAATCCGGGTCCAGCGGCACATAGGCGCCACCGGCCTTGATGATCGCCAGCAGACCGATCAGCAACTGCGGCGAACGCTCGGCGGCGATGCCCACGCACACGTCCGGGCCCACACCCTTGTCGCGCAGGTAATGGGCCAGGCGGTTGGCCTGGGTGTGCAGTTGGGCGAAGCTCAAGCTGGCGTCCTGCCAGACCAGCGCCGGGGTGTCCGCGGTGTGCAGGTTGAGCAGTTCGGGCAGCCATTGCCGGGCCGGCGCGCACGGCGCCTGGCTCCATGGGCGTTGCTCGTCCTCTGCGCTCAGTGCCAGCTCGCCCACGGCGTGCTGCGGTTGCGCGCAGACCGCTTGCAGCAGGTGGATGTAATGCTCGGCCAGGCGCTGAAGGGTGGCGCTGTCGAACAGTTCATCGGCGTAGTCGAACGACAGGCTCAAGCGCCCGTTGCGGTCCTCCTCGCTGTGCAGTTGCAGGTCGAACTTGGCTTCGCGGCTGTGCCACGGCAGCTCATCGGCGAGCAGGCCCGGCAGGCGGCGCAAGGCACTCAAGTCACGTTGCTGGTGGTTGAACATCACCTGGAACAGGCCCTGCTCACGCGCCTGGGGGAAGGCCTCCAACAGTTGCTCGAACGGCAGGTCCTGATGGGCCTGGGCGTCCAATGCAGCCTGGCGTGTCGCGGCCAGCAGTTGGTTGAACGGCAGGCGCCCGTCAAGCTCGGCACGCAGCACCAGGGTGTTGATGAAGAAGCCGACCAGGCCATGGGTTTCCTGGCGCGGGCGATTGGCATTGGGCACGCCGATGCGAATATCGCGCTGGCCGCTGTAGCGATACAACAGGGTCTGGAACGCGGCCAGCAGCAGCATGAACGGGGTGGATTCATGGGCGCGCGCGGTCTGGCCAATCGCGGCGCTGAGGGACGCGTCCAGGCGTACGGTATGCCGCGCGGCGCTGTTGCGCGCCTGCGTCGAGCGTGGGTGGTCGGTGGCCAGGTTGAGGGGCGGATGCTCCTCCCCCAGCGTCGCCTTCCAGTACGCCAACTGCCGCTCGCCTTCACCGGCGGCCAGCCACTGGCGCTGCCAGCTGGCGTAGTCGGCGTATTGCAGGGTCAGGGGCGGCAACTCAAGGGGCTGGCCCTGGACGGCAGCGGCGTACAGGCGCGAGAACTCGTCAATCAGGATAGTGAGCGACCAGCCATCGGCGATGATGTGGTGCAACGTCACCAGCAGTTGATGGTCCTCATCGTCCAGACGCACCAGGGTGACCCGCAGCAGCGGGCCTTTCTCCAGGTCGAACCGGGTACGCGCTTGATCTTCGCGGACCTGCTGCGCACGCGCCTGGCGCTCGGCATCGGGCAAGTCGCTGAGGTCGATGACGTGCAACGCGAAATCCGTTGCGGCCTCGACTCGCTGAAAGCCCTGGCCATCGCGCTCGTAAAAGCGTGTACGC
Source organism: Pseudomonas sp. 44 R 15 (assembly GCF_900004965.1). Lineage (NCBI taxonomy): Bacteria > Pseudomonadati > Pseudomonadota > Gammaproteobacteria > Pseudomonadales > Pseudomonadaceae > Pseudomonas > Pseudomonas sp. 44 R 15. The sequence continues at coordinate 4,077 of NZ_CVTU01000052.1, read as the reverse complement.
AAGGCTTCGTGGCGCTGGATCAACTGCTGGAAGCTTGAGCGCACGGCGTCTTCGTCCAGCTCGCCGCGCAGGCGCAGGGCGCCGGGGATGGTGTAGGCGCTGCTGTTCGGGTCCAATTGCCAGGTGATCCACAGGCGGTTCTGGGCCAGGGATTGCGGCAGGTCGTCCTGGCGCGACACAGAGGCCATCGCGCCCTGGGCAACGCCGCCGTCCTGTTGCAGGCGCGCGACGCTGGCGGCGAAGCCTTGCAGGGTGGGCGCTTCGAACAGCAGGCGCAGGTTCAGCTCCAGGCCCAGGGTTTCGCGCAGGCGCGCGACCACTTGGGTCGCGCTGATGGAGTTGCCGCCGAGCAGGAAAAAGTGATCATCGGCGGCGACCGTCGGCACCTGCAGTTGCTCGCACCAGATCGCGGCGATCCGGTTTTGCAGAACCGATTCCAGCGCGGCGTCACTGGCTGGCGCTTGCAGGTCGGGGAACTGCGCATAGCAGTCGAGACGGCCATCGGCATGGCGCAGCGCACACGCCGCCCGTTGCACCTTGCCGCTGGAGGTTTTCGGCAACGCGCCCGGATTGAGCAACACCACCACGCACGGCGCCTCCTGGCAGGCCTCGGCCACTGCCTGGCGAATCGCCTTGATCAGTGCTTCGGGCGGCAGGATTTTCTGCACGCTGCGGCTGATTTCCGCAGCAATGCCGATGCCTTCCACGCCGTGGTCATTCACCGCAAAGGCGGCCACCCGGCCCTTGCGCACCACCTCCACCTCACGCTCGATGGTTTGCTCGATGTCCTGCGGGTACAGATTGTGTCCGCGTACGATCAGCAGGTCTTTCAAGCGCCCGGTGATGTACACCTCACCGTCACGGATAAACCCCAGGTCGCCGGTGCGCAGCCAGGTCCGGCCGGCGTGCTGGACGAAAGTCCGCGCGCTGGCTTCGGGGTTGCGCCAGTAACCGTGGGCAATGCTCGGGCCGCTGGCCCAGAGTTCGCCCACGCAATTGTCGGCCAACGCGCAGAGCGTGTGGGGATCGGCAATCAGCACGGCGTGGTCCGGCTGATGGGTGCCGCAACTCATGACCGCACTGCCCTGCCCCGGCTCGGCGCGGTTGGCGGCCAGCGCCTGCGCATCCAGGTGCAGCGCAGGGATGCCGTGGCCACGGCGGCCACCGGCGACAAACAAGGTCGCTTCGGCCAGGCCATAGGAGGCGAAGAAATTATTCGAACTGAAACCACAGGCGGCGAATTTTTCGCCGAACCGTTCCAGGGTGTCCAGGCGGATCGGCTCGGAACCGGAATAGGCCACGCGCCAGGTGCTCAGGTCCAGGCGTTCCAGGGCCGACTCGCTGACCCGCTCGCTGCACAGACGGTAGGCGAAGTCCGGGCCACCGCTGATGGTGCCGCCGTATTCGCTGATCGCCTCGAGCCAGCGCAGCGGCCGCGCCAGGAAGTAGGCCGGCGACATCAGCACGCACGGCACACCGCTGAAAATCGGTTGCAGCAAGCCGCCGATCAGGCCCATGTCGTGGTACAGCGGCAGCCAGCTGACGATCACATCGTCCGGGTTGAGGTCGATGCCAAAGCCGCGGCGGATCAGCACTTCGTTGGCCACCAGGTTGCCGTGGCTGACTTGCACGCCCTTGGGCAGCGCGGTGGAGCCGGAGGTGTATTGCAGGAAGGCGATGTCGTCGGGCTGCAGCTCGGGGGCGAGCCAACGGTCGGCAAGCTGTGGGTCGAGGGTGTCCACGCTCAACAGCGGCGGTGCGTTTTCGATCTGCGCCAGGCCATCGGCGAGGCTGGCGATGGTCAGCAGCCGGCGCGGCTCGGCATCGCTGATGATCGACAGCAAGCGCTCCTGATGATGGCGCTTGCTCGATTCCGGCGGGTAAGCCGGCACCGCGATCACCCCGGCGTACAGGCAACCAAAGAACGCCGCGACATAGTCCGGGCCGCTGGGAAACAACAGCACCGCGCGCTCGCCCATCGCGACATCGGCTTGCAAGGCGGCGGCGATGGTGCGCGCGCGTTGGTCCAGGTCACGGTAGCTGAGCACCACGCTGTGCTCGGCGGACTCGGCCAGAAAGCGCAGGGCCAGGCGGTCCGGCGTCTGCGCGGCACGGCGCTGGAGGGACTGGACCAGAGTGCGGGGAAGTTCGAAGGCGTCCATCATGGGGTTCCTGCCTGAAATCGGCTTACGGGAAATTCGGGAAATCGGTGAGGTTCAGCCGGCGACGCGCTGGCGCGCCGCGCCACTGCGCCAACGGGCCAGGTGGGCCTCGGCATAGCGCCGCATACAGCGCAGCACGACGCTTTCGTGCTGCACGAGAAAGAAGTGATGCCCCTCGAACATGTCGAGGGAAAAGCCGCTGGCGGCTTCGAGCTGCCAGTCGAGCAATTGGTCGGCGCGCACGCTGTCCTGCTTGCCGCCAAAGACATGGATCGGCACGTCCAGCGGCTCGCGTTCGCCATAGGTAAAGCTGCCGCACAGCAGGAAATCGGCGCGCAGGATCGGCAGCATCAACTGCATCAATTCGGGATTGGCCAAGGCGTCTTCCGCAGTGCCCTGCAGCTCGCGCAAGCGGGCGATCAACTGCGCGTCGTTTTTTTCGATGGCGTAGTCGCTGACATCGCGCCGCGCCGGGCCGGCGGTGCCGGAGACAAACAACGCCAGCGGCGCCGGCACATTGCGCGCGTTCAAGGCATGCGCCAGCTCGAACGCCAGCAGGCCGCCGAGGCTGTGGCCGAACAACGCATAAGGGCCATTCAGGTCGCGGCTGATTTCATTGGCGAGCTGGGCAGCCAGGGCCTTGATATCGCGCTGCAGCGGTTCGCCCATGCGCACGCCCCGTCCCGGCAGCTCCAGTGGGCATACCTGCAACCAGTCCGGCAACACGCGGCGCCAACGGGCGTAGACCGAGGCACTGGCGCCCGAATGGGGCAGGCAAAACAGGCGCAGCGGCGTTGGGGTACTCATCACCCGAGAACTCCACGCTGAAACACGCTGTGTGCACGATAAAAACCCATTTCGCCCTCCTGCGGGTGCTGATCCCTGGCCGTTTGCTAACGAACCTTTCACCCAGAAGAACGGACGGCCCCGGCAAATAATTAGTCGCCGGGGACAAGCGAGACGCGGTTCACACCTTACCCAAAGGCATAAGATTAGTTCGCCTTCTCATTTGACAATCATTATCATTCAGCATAATTTGTTGCCCGATGTGTAGGAGGCCTCAGCAGGGACGCCCTCCCCCAACCTTTTTGCAACAAGGTGATTTCCATGACGGAACAAGTATCCACAGGCAGGTGCGACTCACCCCTTCTCCAGGCATTCGTCGACAATCGACTGATCCTGGTGAAGATCGCAGCGCGTATTACCGGCTGCCGTTCCCGTGCCGAGGATGTGGTGCAGGACGCCTACTTTCGGCTGCAATCGGCGCCGACCATCACTTCCTCGTTCAAGGCTCAACTGAGTTATCTGTTCCAGATCGTGCGCAACCTGGCGATTGATCACTACCGCAAGCAGGCCCTGGAGCTCAAATACTCCGGTACCGAAGAGGAAGGCTTGAATGTGGTTATCCACGGTGCTTCACCGGAAACCTCCCACATCAATTTCAACACCCTGGAAAACATCGCCGACGCCCTGACCGAACTGCCACAGCGCACCCGCTACGCCTTCGAGATGTACCGCCTGCACGGCGTGCCGCAGAAAGACATCGCCAAGGAACTCGGGGTCTCGCCAACACTGGTGAACTTCATGATCCGCGATGCGCTGGTGCACTGCCGCAAAGTGTCGGGCAGCCACAGCGATACGTTTGCGCGCAGGGTTTGAACAACACAGAAACCACTGTCGGAGGGGGGCTTGCCCGCGATGCGGTGTGTCAGTTAGCTCTGTTTTAGCTGACACACCGCTATCGGGGGCAAGCCCCCTCCCACATTTGGACCGGGATCGACACAAAATACCGGTCGGCTCTAAGGCCGCCGCGCTTTTGCTTTTGATCTGCTTTTGATCTCAGGCGCCCCGTTAAACCACGCTGGCCGAACGCAGGCTTGAATCCGTGGGCAACCCGGCAGGACGCCGGGTTAGC